>JAAYHZ010000257.1 GCA_012744235.1 Clostridiaceae bacterium | reverse complement strand
GGATCTCGTATACCGTATGTTCCGGATAATACGGGAAATTCCGTGCCTTGGGATGATGCCAAGTATATACTCCAAGTCCCTTCGTCCATTGCGGCATACAAAAACCTTCCGTCGTCCGGTAAAACAATCGATGAATTCCCTATACCGTCATGAAAAGGATATTCGATGCCGTCATAGATCATGCACCAATTCTTGTCTCTCCTAGCGCAAAAAAGCGCTTTCCCGTTTCTTTCGAACATAGGCGAAAAATATCCGAAAGCATGGTATCCGGGACCTTCGAAGGAGGTTTTCCGCTTGAAGCCGTTATCTATAACATAATCAAAGCGTCCGTACTTGACTCCGGCATAAATAACGGTATTCGTTTCCGGATCCTGGACGGGAGCCCATGAAACAAGCTTGTCCCACTTTTCCGTATCTTCAAAGTTCTTTACCACCGTCCATGAGTTGTTATCGTTTTTTACCGCGTAGAACAAAACCTTACGGTTGGGATCTCTTAGCAAATACGACTTACTGATCTCATCACCCACCGGGACGATTCCCAATACGATTTTCTCTGAGCTTGATCCCGGAACAAAGGTCTCTCCCAATGCTTGAGCGAAGATGTACGAAATATTAATCTCTATGGTACCCTTTGGATTCTCCCTAGAATCGAAGCAGCTTTTATCAAGGGTAATATCTACGGGAATGGTATCCTTTTCGTTATATGTTATATTGCTTAAGGTTTTTTTTCCAAAAAGAAACGGTATCGCCGAAGCCGGTTTGCGAGGCCGAATACAATTCCTTTTGGACAGGTGACACCAAATCAACTTTTGTGATAATGTATTTCGTCGGGTAAATATCCGGACCTTCTTCTCCTACCGATACAAAGAAGTGAACAACATCCCCTTCCCGATATACTTGATCCTCAAATGTAATATATGTATCGTCGGATTTTACCCTTACAACCTGCGCATTTTCCAAGGTCAAAAAGCCGCTTTCTTTATACGGCGTGATGAAATCCTTCGAACATGCGTCGGAAAAAAACAGAAAATATACGACAATGACAGCGGCAATAAGGAATGTCAAGCATCCTATCGCTGCTTGCTTGTCGCTTGCCGGCTGCCCTATGACCGCCCCACCGTCTCTTTGCATTTTCATACTCGCTACCTTCTTTCTTCCGGCTTTCTACTTATTCGTTACAATACATTAAAGCGGAATTTGGGGAGCTTTCCGGCTCCAAGGACAATGAACAAAAGATAAACCCAAACAATGGCCGGGGCAATGATCAGGTCAAAAAACGCAATCGGGTCCTCAAGTATTTTTGCAAACTCGTTATCGGTTATAAGCCTGCGGATCGTGCGAATATACACTTGAGGATGGAGAATCTCGTACAAAATACCGTGCAGCTCGCAGTAGCTGTACATGATTCGGTTATTCTCATCGAATATTTGAATTTTGTTACCGGTATCTGCAAATGCCGGCTTGAAAGAAAAGTGAAAGCTTCCGCCTACATCACATTGTTCGGATCCTGCACCTTCATCGGAGGCACTTTCCAATAATCCCGCAAGGATCACCCACAATACAAAAAAGGCAAGAACAACAACAAGAACTCTGCCCCACCGGTATCCCCTTTTTTTTATAGGTATGATTTTATTCTCATTTAACAGATGCCCCAATACGACGGATTTTAAGTTGTTGAACATCCCTCCTTTCTTACTCCACGGAATCAACGGCATCAGCAGTTTTCCTGCTCTCAATACGATCCGTTTTCTCTTTTCGTCTACTAAACAAAGATATAATGAATTCCATGGATAAAGGACGTAAAACCTGTTTTTGGTTACTATATTCATATAACAAAGCTTGTATATTCCCTCGGTGCAGGGCACAAAGCCTCGTTTTTGACCGGGCAGCAATGCCGTAACAACTCTTTGGGAGACTCTTTTTCTTTTAAACACCTTCAATAAAGCTCCGAAGACCACGGTCAAAAGCAGCAAAACAACTCCCGATGTGATAGCAATGGCCAAAGCCAATGCATCCGTCTGCGGTCCTGTAGGGTTTTGTTGCTTTATGCCGTTAAAATCTAACTTTACGATCAGCTTTAAAAATGCGCCGACATCATGCAAATTCACCTCGCTGAATAAGCTTCCTAACACCGTCATGAAAAGGGCAATGATAGAGAAAACCAAACAAAGAGAAAAGAAGATTAAAAGCAGCATGTAAGGATAAACGAAGGTCGATCTTTTACCATCAACCACATTCAGGCTCACCTGTTCGCCTAACAAGTCGTCAATCGGCTCGGACGTATTGTCTTGCGTTTTGTTATCCTCCGTTTTTTCCGCAGATTCTTGTTCCTTTGTTTCCGACCTAACTCGGGAACCCTCCGTTTGAAAGCCGTCGCTGCTTGTTTTAATAATCCCAAGAACAATTCCCAACGTTAAGAAGAAAATCGCTACACCCTGCGATGTTTCATATAGATGAAGTCCAAATACAGTAAAGACAATTCCCATAAAAAACGTTGCGGATGATAAAAAGCCTTTTTTTAACAGAGGCTTTTTGATAAACTTAAGCTTTTGAAGCAAGTAACCGAGAAAATAGACAATCGCAAAATACAATATGCTTAAGGCAGCTATGCTTCGTGCCATTTTTGTTCCTCCTTTACACGAAAATACCCATTGCCGGTATCGGCTGAAAAACCGGTTATCCTTCGTGGGACGGCACAAAACCGAATTTTAGATCCTGTTCTAAATACCATCATTATCATTATATATCACAAAAAGGTATTAAAGTAAACTACTAGTATACTATTGAAATAAATTATTATTTTCCATTTTTTGTATGGATATTTTAAGAGGAGTACTCCTTCATTTATCGATAAAAAAGTAATCCTCCGTATTCGAGGATTACAATAGTTTTTCTTTAAAGAAAAAATCGCTTTGTCTATTTTCCTACGGCTTTCACATATGCAAGCCGATTTTCGCCGGCATGCCTCGGCTTGTCGGAATACCATTCGGCTTGTGAATTGAACATCGTCCTATACAGCTCGCATTCTCTCATGAGTTGTCGTGTGAGCCTATGGCAACAACCTTGCCTTTATCCATTACAATGACAAAGCCGGTGTAGAAGCGGATGACGGAAGGTTCCCGAACGGCTACTCCACCATGCTGTCAAGGGAGTTCGACGGTGTGGACCTGTCCGGAGGACAGTGGCAGCGTATCGCCATCGCCCGAGGACTTTATCGTGTACATAATATCATCGTCCGGGACGAGCCGACGGCGGCCATTGACCCCATAGAGGAAAGTCGGACGTTTTGCCTTTTGAGATTTCCACAAACTTTTTAATGGTAAGTTATCCTCTGAAACATGCTGCATTGTAAAAAAGAAAAGCGGATTCTTTCTGATGCCGGAATGGAGGAGTAATAGCAAACTATGATTTGCCATTCCCCAAACTATCGCAAATCATCTTTGCCCATTCTTCAATAGGCATCGTATAATTTTCCGAGGGCTGAAAGAAATATGCTTTGACAACAATGTTATCCTTCTGAATAACTACTGTCGGAAAATGAAGGTGATCGAAATATGAAATCACATAATCCGCTTGCAGATCCGGAGTATCTGTAAGTTCAACTCCCTTCATCTTATCAAGACGATAAAATTCCCGAGCAAGGACTTTCGCAAGCTGCGGATTACGCAACTCGCAATAATCAATATACAAGCCTCCCGCTATATTCTTGCCGTCAAATGTTTTTATTGTTGCGTGTTCGTTATACTCGATGCAGCGCGGTGCGACCCAATCGGATTTCTCCTCGATTGTGTTAAAGCCCATGTTCAATCCCTTCATTGTCAGAGTATATTCCGAACTGCCTTCACCGGCAAAATCCCGAATCGTTGCAAAAGGAACGGTACCGCTATACTCATCTATCGGAATTTTCTTTTCGTTTGTGACGGACATTCCCCAATTTTGAAGAAATGCGAAGACAAGGAATACCGTAAGCATTGTCTTGATAATTTTTCGGATGAAATACGGTGCCGCGTTCTTTCGCCAATCGGGCTTGGGATTATAGCAGCCGTTATGTGTCAAGGACTTTTGTATCATTCTCAAATGAACGAACGCTCGTACTTCATCAACGATCATCAGCGCTGCCAACAGAAGAACAAGAACCATCCGCCATGTTCCCATACTGATAGTTGAAAGCAAAAGGCATCCCCGTGTCAGCAGAACGGGATATATAAGCAGAAAGAAAACCGATGAAAACAGCGCGCTACCTTGTCTCTTCTTCACTGCGTTCAGTGCAAGTGCCTGAACCTCCGGATCGGTATTCAACTCTCTTGCAGACGGGTCAAAGCTGCGATAGATATAAAAGTCTTTGCGCTTCGCAACATATTCCCATGAATACTTTTTGCTAAGTTCAACCTGTTCGGGATCGGGTTCATTATCATTATCCGACAATATACCGGATCTCCTTTGGGCGGCTTCCAGGCGGTATTTTACCGTTCGAGGTTCCCCGTATTCAAAGGTTGCAATGCCGGCAAAGAATCCGTCTTGCATCAAAAACCATCCTTCTTCCGCTAAATCCGAAAGCCAGTTTTCCATTCCCGAAATGTCATATGCCGGGCAGGGCGGAATGCGATATATATGCTGTCCGATTTTATATTGTTTTTTCATACCTGTCTCTCCAATTCCGTTTGAACGTTTTCGGCATCCGCAATACATTGTTTAAGGCGAAGCAGCTCCGCGGTATATGCATCTTTGCCTTTTTCGGTTATTACATAGGTTCTTTTTCGGCCTTCTACATTGATCTCCTTGATATACTTCTCCTTCTCGAACTTGCCAAGGATCGTATATAAAGTTGCCGGGCCAATTTGAACTCGACCGTTTGTGTGCTTATCGATGAATTCGGCAATATCTATCCCGCACATCTCTCTGCCCTGTAATGCCATAAGCACATAGAACATGGATTCGGTTAAAATTACCATTGCTTTCCTTGGCATATATATTCTCCTTGCAATATCGTATAATGATATCATTTAACGATATTGTAAGGAGAACCTGTTCGACTGTCAATATGAAGGAACGAATTTTCTACTTACAACATGAAATATTCCTCACCACCGGATTGTCTCCGGCAACAGAAATCCTTTGTTGTTGCGATAAACAAAGGTTTGTATACCTTATGGACTTATTTTCATGAAGTGAGATAATTTCGTTTTTAATCAATGGGTTTTATACCCATGTGTTCATTTCGAGCAAGATAACGGGAAGTTAATCCACACCGTGTCTTCGTGTATCCTGTTGCGGTTTTATTGCCACAAACAGGACATAATGTATACTTTTCCCTTTCCACGGTGTCCCCCCTTATGACCACGGCATTGTTCGTCACATAAGTTTAATTTACATCAGTTAATAGCTGAATCTTGAAAATATTAGTATGACCCATGCGATCAGTAAGCAGGATGATTGAAACCAAATCACCCTCCGACAAATCCGAAAGCTTGATAAGAGTATCCTTGCGATATATACTTAATCCTTCCCATAAATCATTAAATTCAAATTCACCTTGATAGTTCTCATCATTAAGGGAAATACCTTTAACCGATAAAGAATGTTCATCAACTTTTTTCACTTCTGCATAGAATGCCTGAATATCAGAATCCGACATTACCCATATATCTTCTTCGTACTGTTTATAAGCATAATAATATCCCGCAAAATAGCTGACTAATATGCCAATGAGTAGCACTATAATGGTCAAAACGATGGCAGCTTTATACGGGGGAACCATTATTGTACGCTTGCCCTCGGTTGCTTCTAAAGCCTTGTTGATATGCCGTTTATAAACCTGTAAATAGACCGCAACGGTAGCAGCAAATAAAATTAAGACTGCAAACAGGGCAATAAAAAAAGTAGGAATACCCATGTAATTGCCTCCCTTATATTCCGAAATATTCTTTGAAAATATAATAATAGCTTCTTGTTACCTCAACATTTTTACCGTTTATCATTGTAAGGATAAACTTCGACGAGAGAGTAGGGGTTATTCGTTTAACCTTATTTCTTGCAATGATAACGGAGTTACTTATACGCAAAAATTTTGCCGGGTCAAGCAAACTGATAATTCGATATAAGCGATCGGTAGCAAGATACAGTGCTCTTAGCGTTTGAACCTCAACCGTATGACCGAATGATTCAAAATATACAATATCTTCTACCGGTAAAATGACTCGAGCATTTGTCCCTTTTTCTCTTACAATCAGATTATCAATGAAGCTATTGGCTTCACTTAATACCAAGTCGGCTGCATCATCTATCTCAATTCCACGTTCTTCGAGTGCGAGTTTTATTTCATTATAATGCTCTTTACTAATATCAAGCTTTATTCTCAAATTGTAACATCCCTTCGATACATAATAATGCATCACAATTTTTTAAAAAGTATAACAATCGAATAATCACCTTTCAATATAAATGGAATACTTTACAGATATAGCTACATGGATTGCATAAGCTTAGATTTTTTCTTTTTACCGTCCGTCTTTAGGCTTTTCTTCATCTTTGGTGTAGCCCGGATATTAGCAAAAACCCGATTTTTCAAGCTTTCTTGAAGCCGTCAGTCAAATGGGACTTGATATTGTGAACCTTCATACAAGCGGACATGCCGACATCGAAACCATTCAATCCCTTAAAGCTTTTCCGCATATTTTAAAGACCCCTAAATACAAAAAAAGGGGGGTCGACCCCCTTTTTTCCTTGGTCGACTTCCCCTTTTCCGATTTCTACTCTTTAAAATCCGGGGTTTAAAAAATCAATTCCCCCGGCCTATAGCCTTCCGGCAGCTCTTCTTCGTATAAAAATCGGAAGCTTTCGTCACGCAGTATAGGTAAAAATACATCAAAGGGTATTCTGGAAAACTCGCAGCCGTAATTGCTTGCACCGAACCATTTTCCTTCTTTGCTGCTATGGTTTAAGCCTCGAGCGAATATGGTATAGTTCGAGCAATCGTGTACAACCGTATCCCATTTTTCTTCATCGGCTATTTTCATAAATTTTAAGGTTAACTCCCTGCTCCATACGGGAGATATATAGCCGTGTCTTGAAATGTACATGTTTTCGCCGTAATAGTTTTCGATGTTGTTTTCATTTAAATGCAATTCCGCACAATTAATGAAATCCGGCTTCGTATCCAGGATGGCTTTCTTTTTCTTCAAGAAGCATTCGAAGAACTCAGGAGTCATCGGGGATTCAATACCGATACTTTTAATGTATTTTTTCGCAATCGCCATATTCTCGATAACCTTGTCCGAACAATTGGTTGCACTCAAATTGAAGCGTAGCTCGTTTAATCCGGCTTCCCCTAAGGCCTTTAACGACTCCTCCGTCGCCAAGATGCCGTTTGTGTACAGATGCTGGTGTATGTTCGCATCACTGAATTTCTTAATCACCGGATAATACTTTTCGATTTCCATGAACGGCTCCAAATATACATAGGAAATTCCCGTGGGCTTTTGGTGGATGGAAAGAAGCAAATCGATGTCCTTTTCATAAAACTTCGTACCTCCGATATCCCACATCCCCTCACCTACCGGCGGGATATTGTCCAGTTCTCCGTAGTTGTAACAGAATTTGCACTTGATATTACACCTATTGGTTTTCCGAACGGCGCTTAAGCCGGTTCCCAAAAGACAAGAACGGCATCCTTTGGAGAATTTGCTTTCGTCTCCTACAAAATAGGTTCTATTCTCTAATGTTTTCAAGCCCTTGATTTCCGACATTAACCGTTCATTCCTATAATCCACGGCCGCCTCGATTTGTGCAAAGGTAGCGTATACGATTTCCTGCTGCTTTATTAAAAGATCCTCGTCTTCCGGCAGCATTGAAAAGAATTCAAACCACATCAGTGCATCTTTTTTTGATATTTTCAACGTCGGTTCCTCCTCCGATTATTGGCATCAATTAAATTTGTAATCTCAAGAAAGGAAAAAGGAAGCCGTCAATGAAACCTTAACAAAACAGCTTCCATCCTAATCACGTGCAAATATTAACATACGCCGAAAAGTTAATCAATGAGCTTTTTTAAAAAAGATACCGGAAAGCTATGTAACGTATACTCTTAAACGATACCTTGCCTAAGCATGGCGTCCGCAACTTTTTTAAATCCCGCAATATTGGCTCCTACCACAAAGTTGTCTTCCTGTCCGACTTCCTTTGCCGTATTGGCAATGTTGTTGTATATATTTGTCATAATTTCCTTCAGCTTTTGATCCGCCTTCTCCAAGGGCCATGCCAGTCTCATGGCATTTTGGCTCATTTCCAAAGCGGACACCGCAACACCTCCCGCATTGGAGGCCTTTCCGGGCACGTACAGAATCTTGTTTTGCAAAAATACATGTATGGCCTCCGGTGTAGACGGCATATTGGCACCCTCGCAAACCGCAAAGCATCCGTTTTTCACCAATTCCTTCGCATCCTCTTCCGTCAGTTCGTTCTGCGTGGCACAGGGAAGAGCGATATCGCATTTTATGCTCCAAATACCTCTGCCTTCGGTATAGACGGCATGCTTTCTGTATTTCGTATATTCAGAAATTCGGCATCGGTTTTTCTCTTTAATCTCTTTGACAATGGAAATGTCGATCCCCTCGGGATCGTATACAAATCCGTTGGAATCGGATAATGCAACCGGTTTTCCTCCTAATTGCCGCACTTTTTCGGCGGCATATATGGCAACATTACCCGAGCCGGATATGACAACCGTTTTGTCTTCTATGGAATTTCCGTGCTGACGGAGCATTTCATCCAAAAGATACACAAGACCGTACCCCGTTGCTTCGCAGCGTACGAGAGATCCGCCGTAGGACAATCCTTTTCCCGTCAGAACACTGCTGAAGGAATTGACAATACGCTTGTACTGGCCGTAAAGGATTCCGATTTCCCTTTCGCCTACACCGATATCTCCTGCGGGAACATCCGTATCTTCTCCGATATGACGATATAGCTCGGTCATAAAGCTTTGGCAAAAGGCCATAACCTCTCTGTCCGACTTTCCCTTCGGATCAAAGTCGGATCCGCCTTTTCCCCCGCCGATGGGAAGCCCTGTCAGCGAATTTTTTAAAACCTGTTCAAAGCCCAAGAATTTAATAATGCTCAAGGAAACGCTGGGGTGAAAGCGCAGCCCCCCTTTATAAGGGCCGATGGCGCTGTTGAATTGTACTCGATATCCTTTGTTTACATGTACTTTACCGGAATCGTCTACCCAAGGAACACGAAAGAGAATAACCCGTTCCGGCTCGCAAAGTCTTTCCAGTATACCTGCTTTTTCGTATTCGGGACGGGAATCTACATACGGCTTAAGCGAAACAAGGGTTTCGGTAACCGCTTGTAGAAATTCCGGTTCATTGGGATTTTGTTTTTTCACTTTCTCCAATACATTCATTGTATATGACATCCTATGATCCTCCTAAAATGTATAAAAAAAAAAGACGCTTATCGGCACACCGGTATCATACCGGTGCGCTGATAAACGTCTTTGTTTATCGTGATTTGTAGTATAGTAGCTTTTTACCTTATTGTCAATATAGTACTTATTAAAAATCTTCAGACAAAATACTAAAATTTATTTAATTACCGTAGGTTTTTAATATTTCTTCCGCGACCTTTCTTCTGGTCATCCGCATATCCATAGCCTTTTTTTCAATATACCGATGGGCTTCGGCCTCCGTTAATGAAAAAAGAGATATTAGAATGCACTTGGCTTTGTCGATAATCCGTATATCTTCGATTTTTTGAATCAGCTTTGTATTTTCATTATGGAAGGTTTTGATTCTTTTATGGGTGGCAATGGCCAGTTTCAGCGCATTCCAAAACAGAGGTTTGTTTATGGGTTTTGCAATCGTAATACCCCCATAATCCTCCACTCTTTCCGAAATTTCATCGTACAACTCGGCTTTGACCAGTAAAATCACCACGCTGATTTCTTTTGCGGCAATGTTTAATGCGAGACTTTCTCCAAACTCATCGGGCAAGGGTGCATTCACAATATACAAATCAAAGTCTCTTTCGATCAGCATCCTTCTTGCTTCCCCGCCGTTGGATACCGTGGTGATATTATATACGGACGCCTGTGCCAACATCTCGGTCAAACTGTCGGCTGTTTTTTTTGAATAGGATATAATAAGTGCACTGTCCATTGCGCCTCACCTTTTTCTTTCACCTGAACGTTCAACGGGGTATTCTTTGGTTAATTCCACCACTGTAAAAGTGGATGTGGAACCGTATGAAGAAGTTATATACCCGTTG
>JAAYHZ010000028.1 GCA_012744235.1 Clostridiaceae bacterium | reverse complement strand
GCTCAATATTATGTCGGCAGCCATGAAGCCTTTGGCTTCGAATCCGTTATTTACAAATATACTGGTTAGAATAAAAAACCGGCCGATTTTAGGATTGCTGACCGGTACGGTCGTTACGTTGATTGCCCATAGCAGTAGTGCCACCATCGGTGTTCTGCAAGGTTTGGCCTCTACTCCCATGGAAGGCGGTGCCGCTTTAATCTCGCTGCAGCAAGCCATTCCTATTTTATTAGGGTGCAACATCGGTACAACCATTACGGCAATCTTTGCTTCCATAGGGGCAACGAAAAATGCAAAAAGAACAGCCGTAGCACACACGGTTTTTAATTTGTCCGGTTCCATCGTCTTTATGTTTATCATACCTATTTTTGCCGTCATCGTTAAAAAAATATCTCCTTCCGGTATTGAACATATGATTGTATCCAGACAAATCGCCAATGCGCATACATTGTTTAACATTCTTAACACTGTCATATGGATTCCCCTTCTGGGTTTATTAACAAAAATCGTTCGACTGATCATTCCCCGAGAAGACAAGATGCTTGTTGCAAAGAGAACCTTGTACTTGGATAAAAACGTTTTAAACAACCCCGCCATTGCCATGGAGCTTGCGGCGAAAGAGCTTGCCCGTATGGCCGAAATCGCTTTGGATGCCGTGAAAATATCGAGAGAAGCCTACCTAAACAAAGATGAAAGCTTATCCGAAAAAACATTCGAATTGGAAGAAGCAACGGACTTAATACAAGTGGAGGTTGTCAACTTTTTATCTACAATGCTGTCCATGGGAACTTTAAACCACAAGCAATCGGTACGGTTAGCGGGTCTGATGCACGTGGCCGGCGACATCGAACGCATCGGCGATTATTGCGAGAATATTGCGGAAGCGGCTATCGTAAGGAAAAATGAAAAAGTCGCCTTTTCGGAAGAGGCCGAAAAAGAAATTAACCAAACCTTTGATCTATTGACCGAAATGCTAAGCAACACCATCGCCGCCCTAAGAGATGATAATATGGATATGGCCAAGAAGGTAACCGACGAAGAAGAGCAAGTGAACAACATTGAAGCCGTATTAAGAGAACGGCATATGGATAGACTGAATCGAGGGCTGTGCGATCCGAATGCCGGTATCTCCTATATTGAACTGGTGCACAATCTTGAAAAAATCGGTGACCACTGTACCAATATTGCGGAAGCCATTATTCAATATAACTTGGAAGGCAACCTGGCTTAAAAAGTGAGAAAATATTAAGAGCAAACAATAAATAAAAGGAAGCGCAAGCTTCCCTTTATTATTTAAATGATAAATGATTACGTTTTTCTATTCGAATTCCAATTCCCTTTATGCTTTTCCTGCACAGCCTAAAACGTTAACCAACTTGTGTTTTACAAGATCTTTAATCATGGATCTTGCCGGTCCTAAGTATTTTCTAGGATCGAATTCCGAAGGATTCAAAGCGAATTGCTCACGGATACCGGCGGTCATGGCAAGTCTTAAGTCGGAGTCAATATTGATCTTGCAAACGGCCATGGATGCGGCTTTTCTTAACATATCTTCGGGAACGCCTTTCGCTCCGGGCATGTTGCCGCCGTATTTGTTAATCTTTTCAACTAAATCCGGCATAACGGAAGAAGCACCGTGTAAAACAATCGGGAATCCCGGCAGTCTCTTGCTGATTTCTTCGAGAATGTCAAAACGCAAACGAGCTTCACCCTTAAATTTGTATGCACCGTGGCTTGTTCCGATGGCGATTGCCAAAGAATCGACTCCGGTTTCTTTAACGAATTCTTCCACTTCGTCCGGATCGGTATACAAAGCGTCTTCTGCACTGACGCTGATGTTGTCTTCAACACCGGCTAATCTTCCCAATTCACCTTCCACCACAACACCCTTCGAATGCGCATAATCAACGACTTCTTTCGTTATTCGGATATTTTCTTTGAAGGGATATTTGGATCCGTCAATCATAACCGATGTAAATCCGCCGTCAATACAAGACTTGCAGATTTCGAAATCTTCGCCGTGGTCCAAATGGAGACATATGGGAAGACCGGTATCCAAGATGGCGGCCTCAACAAGCTTTGTTAAATAAACGGGTTTCGCATACTTTCTTGCACCTGCCGAAACTTGTAAAATAAGAGGTGCATTGACTTCTTTTGCAGCTTCGGTGATACCTTGTATGATTTCCATATTGTTTACATTGAACGCTCCGATGGCATAGCCGCCTTCATAAGCTTTTTTGAACATTTCTGTGGATGTAACTAATGGCATAACACTATCTCCTTTAACATAATGTATTTAAACCTTATCGGTCTATTTCTTATCAAATTCTCGAGCAATTATACCGTGTTTCGGAACTTGCGGTATCCTTGTACAATTCTCATATTATATTATCAAATACAGACATAAAATCAAGTAAAAAATCGCATTCTACGAAGGGGATGTGAAATATTTAACATCATTTGATTGAAATCTTTGATTTTTACGGCACATTATGTTATATTTTTATTTGAAATTCTATTAGAAAATTTTTTATTAGGAGGCAACGATGAGCAAATTAATTGGTAATGCGGTCTTCGGTCAATCCGGCGGACCTACATCAGTAATAAATGCAAGTGCCGCAGGCGTCTTTCAGGAAGCGTTAAAGCAAGAAAACATTGTAAAGGTTTATGGCGCTGCTCACGGAATTCGAGGCATTTTGGACGAAGTATTATACGATATCGGCCAAGAAGATTCAAAAGAATTGGATTTGTTAAAAACAACCCCCTCTTCCGCATTGGGTTCGGTTCGTTACAAACTGGCGAATCCCGATAAAGACGATACCGATTACAAACGTATTCTGGAAGTCTTCAAGAAGTATAATATCCGCTATTTCTTCTATAACGGCGGAAACGATTCTATGGATACTTGCAACAAAATCAGCAAGTTCATGCAAAAAGCCGGATACGAATGCCGAGTTATGGGCGTTCCAAAAACCATCGACAACGATCTGTGGGCTACGGACCACTGCCCCGGTTTCGGATCGGCTGCAAAGTTTATAGCAACCACCACCATGGAAATATTCCTCGACGCTCGCGTATATGATACTCCGATGATCACCGTTTTGGAAGTCATGGGAAGAAACGCCGGTTGGTTAACGGCTGCAACGGCTTTAGCTGCAAGCAAGGGTTACGGCCCGGATTTGATTTATCTTCCCGAGGTACCGTTCTCCATGGAAAAATTCTTGTCCGACGTAGAAAAAGTATATAAGAAGAACGGTAAAGTTATCGTAGCCGTTTCCGAAGGATGTAAAAACGAACAAGGAAGATACATTCCCGAAATGGTGAAAGATAACTTGGCAAAAGACGCATTCGGACATGCCCAATTAGGCGGAGCCGCATCGGTTTTAGCGGAAGCTGTAAAAGAAAAGTTCGGAACAAAGGTAAGAGGAATCGAATTCAGCTTAATGCAACGCTGTGCCGCTCATATCGCTTCGCTGACGGACATTAACGAAGCCTATATGGCAGGTCAAGAAGCCGTTCGTGCCGCTTGTGCCGGTATAACGGACAAAATGATAGCATTCGAAAGAGTTTCTTCAAATCCGTACAAGTGCGTAACCAAACTTGTGAACTTATCCGATGTGGCCAATACGGAAAAGAAGCTGCCGGCGGAATGGATCATTAATGACGGTACTTTTGTATCCGATGATTTTGTTCAGTACGCTCTGCCCCTTATCCAAGGCAGTCCGGAATACACATTAGAAGACAGCCTGCCCCGATTCGCTCAATTGAAAAAAGTTTTGGCGAAACCGGAATAATAGGAAAGACATGGTTATATAGAGGCACTAATAAAGAAGGTGCCTCTTTTGTTTTCCTCTTTGCTTTCCCTTCCCTACAATTTTATTTATAAAACGGTAATAGGGTTTTGTAAGCGGTATAAATACGATAGCGCTTAGCAAATTGACCACGATATGGCAAACAGCCGGAAAAAAGTCGCTAGGGATTCGAAACAAACGGATCGTACCTTCCAAAAAATCATGAAAAGGATTTAGAAAAACCAATCCCGCCAAACATCCTACCAAGTTATACATGGTATTGGCCCATGCCATCTTCACGGCTTCTTTTTCGGTGTTGAATGATGCAATTTGGGCCGTAATGCATGTGCCTAAATTACTGCCGAGAATGATAGCGATTACCGCTCCCTTCCCGACGATGCCTTCTTTGAACAGAAGAATGGTAACGGCTGTTACCGCTGCACTGCTGTGCGTTACGGCCGTTATAAATACGGATAAAATTAACGGAACATATATCCGATCCGCATAACGGGTCCACAAAGAAGAACGCATCATTTGTTCCCGAAATAAAGGCATACTGAGGTTTAAAACGCCGATTCCGACATAAATGAGCCCTACGGATAAAAGTATGTCTCCCGTGTATTTTAACTTTCCTTTTCGCAAAAAAGCTTTTAAAAGCAATCCCAAAGCCAAGATGAAATATTGAGAATACCGCGGGCTATAGCTCATAAGAACGGCACTCAAAGTAGTGCCTAAATTCGCTCCGTAAATGATACCTAAGGAATTGTAAAAGCTCATCATTCTCGCATGAATCAGGCTGATCGTACAAAGCATCACCGGAGTGCTGCCTTGTAGCAAAACGGAAAGCGTAAAACCGGATAAAAACGAAGAAAAGATGTTTTTTGTGTATGACAACAATACCGGCTTGATATGCTTTTCACCGATGTTTAAAAGGGTTTTACTTAAAAATTGAATACCGGCGTTTAGTATAAAAACACCGATTGCGAAATACAGGGCGATAAATAAAGCAATCTTGATCATGATTCATAACTATGACAAGATTGTCCTTCGTATTCTTTGAATC
>JAAYHZ010000256.1 GCA_012744235.1 Clostridiaceae bacterium | reverse complement strand
CTTTAATCGAAAAAGTAAAGTCCACCCTTCGAAAGCTGCAGTTGATTTTACTTTTGCAAAAATATTAATAAAAATATTGTGGACTTTACTAATGCAAACGCAAATACAAAAAATTACTAGTAAAGAAAGCATGCATTTTTAGCTGATTCCTGAGACTATCATTACCTAAACAAATATAAAAGTAATACGGTGTTCGCCATGCTACGATATAAAAGACGAGGGACGTAGAGAAATTGGTCGCTTGCATCTCCCCTTCATCCCTCGGTATATGTTCAAAAGCATGGCGAAAAAAGAAAAGCATGGCACTGTGGAATAAACGGAAGGGACCCGGCTTTGCCGGGAAGGAGGCCGTTTATGCCGCAAAAGGCCATTGCTTGTCTTTTTAACCGGATGGACTTTTGTCATGATCTAAAACTAAAAACTAACAAGACATGTATTACTTACCGATATCAGTGCAATCATTAAAAAAGAACGATGTCTTTCAAAATGATTTTGAAAGGAGAACCATAATGATGTCAACTCATTTGACGTTATCAGACAGGAAAGATATCGAAAACTTATTGAAGGAGGGAAAATCTTTTAAGGAAATCGGTAAAATACTCGGTAAAGATTGCACGACAATATCCAAAGAAGTTCGTCGACATCGGGTAGAACGAAAGACAGGTGCTTTCGGCCAATCGTACAATGCATGTAAGTACAGGATCGGTTGTCATAAACGTTCGCTATGTAAAAAAAGCGGAGTTTGCGAAAAAGGGATCTGTAGCATATGCAGACTGTGCAATGACTTCTGTGATGCTTTCGTAGAACAGAAGTGTGATGCTCTCGAAAAACCGCCTTACGTATGTAACGGATGCTCGACAAAACGCAAGTGCTCATTGCAAAAAATGATATACGACGCTAAAGTTGCAGACAAAGAATATGAATATACACGTTCGGAATCACGTTCCGGTGTGGCAATCGATGAAAAATCGTTGCAACAATTGGATACCGTGATATCACCTCTTCTGAAAAAAGGCCAGTCCATTCATCATATTTGCGTAAACAATGCCGATAAAATTATGTACAGCGAAAGGACGTTATACAATTACGTTGACTACGGCCTCTTCACGGCTCGTAATATTGATATGCCCAGAAAAGTAAGATATCGATCTCGCAAAAAACCGGGCGTAACTCATAAAGTGGATCGCGAATGCCGAATAGGACGCACGTATGATGATTACAAAAAAGTGATGGCAGATGTTAATGCTCCTTTCGTCGTGGAAATGGATTCGGTGCTTGGTACAAAAGGCGGTAAAGTGCTGATGACGTTGCATTTTGTTAAAACCGAATTTATGCTTGCATTTTTACGAGACTCGAACGATTCGCAATCGGTAATCGATGTTTTCGACAAACTGACAGAGCTTTTGGGTCTTGACACGTTTCGAAAACTGTTTCCCATACTTTTGGCTGACAAGGGCAGTGAATTTACGAACACGAAAGCGATTGAATACTACCGAGTAACCGGAGAAGTTAGAACTAAGGTCTTTTATTGCGATTCGTATTCAGCTTATCAAAGGGCATCACAAGAAAAAAATCACGGGGAACTGAGGAAGATCTTACCGAAAGGAACAAGCTTCGATAATCTCGTGCAGGAAGATATTAATCTTGTAATGAACCACATAAATTCTTACTCCGGATTATCTTTAAATGATAGAACTCCTCATGAAGTGTTTAAATTTATGTTTGGTGAAGAAGTAATAAAAAAATTGGGATCCAAACTCATTGAACCGAATAATATTTGTTTGAATCCCGATTTATTAAAGTATTAATAATTATCCGAAAGGCATCGTTCTGCCAATTATTACCTTTTAACCGTAGTGGATTTTACCTTTGCAAAAAAGTGAAGAAATCAACACGGTTTGTTTGCTATGCAAAAAAACAGGTAATAAATGAAGCATTCACTTGCTTTTTGCAGAAAAAATCCTTCCATAGTAACAATTCTTCCTTGTTAGAATAATTTTATCCCACCTTATGCAATAATTTTTTAGGATGGATGGAATTTAACCTTGCAAAGTGGACTTTACTTTTTCAATCAAGGCGTCTTTTAAAAATCGAAGGCTAAAAAAGGCAAATAATGTGATATAATCGAAGCATCACCAATGGAAAGAGGGTTTTCGTTATGAAGATTCGGAATATCGGTTTGGAGTTGTATTCGGTAAGAGAAGATTTGGCGGAAGATTTGTACGGCACATTGGAAAAGGTAAAAGCCATCGGCTACAAGGGAGTTGAATTTTTCGGCGAGTACACGCATACCGCGGAAGTAATAGCCGACGCCTTGGATAAAACGGGGCTTGTTTGCTGCGGTTGGCACACCCCTTGGCACTACGTTCAAGAGGATAAACTGGAAGCAACCATAGCCTACAACAAAACCATCAATAACAAGTATATCGTAGTGCCCGGACTTCCCGGTGATCTGACAAAAAGCAAAGAAGGCTGGCTTACGGTAGCTAAAAAATTCAACGAGTTGGCCAAAACGTTAAAAGAGCACGGAATGATGATCGGCTACCACAACCACCATGCGGAATTCATTCCTTTCCCGGACGGCACCGTGCCTTATTATCTGTTATTTGATAACACCGACAAGGAGGTTATCGTTCAATTGGACAACGGAAACGCATTAAAAGGAGACGGCAAAATTTACGATGTTCCTAAGCGTTATCCCGGCCGTATGACCACCGTTCATTTAAAACCCTATTCTTTTACGAACGGTTTTGATACCATGATCGGTCAAGACGACATCGATCTTTTACAATTCGTATCCCTTTGCGAGGAATACGGAAAGACCGATTGGTACATCGTCGAGTACGAAAGCAAAAAGCTGTATGCGCCCATGGACGGTGTACGGCTCTGCTATGAAGCCATTGAAAAATTAGGATTGATCTGATTCTTGCATCAAAACAGGGAACGGAAGGGTTCCCTTTTTTGTTTGCCAAGCTTTTGTTGATCTTTGTTTTATTCGTATTCATTCGAATAGGAATGTGCTATAATTATTCTTAATTTTTACTTAAGGGGTAATGGATTTTGAACGAAGTATTCAAAGGAACGGTGAATATATATAAAGGGTTTGAAATCGATACGGAGGATGTGCCGGATTCGGAAGACGCATTCGTAAAAAAGATGGAAAGCTCCATAGCCCGGTGGAAGGAAGAATGCATGGAAGTGGTTTGGCTTACCATTCCGGAGTCGAAAAGCCGGCTAATTCCTATCGCCTTATCTTACGGATTTAAATTTCATCATACACAAAAAGATACCCTGGTTCTCATTAAGAAAATGCACGAACATGCCTTTGTCGTCCCCTATGCTTCCCATTACATAGGCGTTGGCGGCGTTGTCATCGATGATAAGAACCGACTTTTGGTGGTGCGAGAGTTTTACAAAAACGGAACCTCCGTCCACTATAAGCTCCCGGGCGGAACCTTGGAAGAGCACGAGCATATAGAAGCCGGTATTATTCGGGAGGTGTTGGAGGAAACGGGAATCAAAACCGTATTTCAGTCCTTGGTCTGTTTTCGCCATCGACACCGGTTTCGTTTCGATAAGTCGGATATATATATGATTTGTCTTTTAAAGCCGTTAAATCATGATATTGTCAGGGAGACGGAAGAAATTGCCGAAGCTTTATGGATGGATATTGACGAATATTTGTCGCACGAACATGTCCATGCATTGAATAAGGAAATTGTCCGTGCCGCATTGAGCGGGCATCATTTGTATAAAAAAGACGTGGAAGGATACCCGGTAGACAAAAACGAGTACGAGATCTTCTTGCCTTAAGCTTATAAAAAAAGTTGCACGGAGGGATCAAAAGCCATGCAACTTTGTATACCGGTGCGAAGATCTCCTCGAAACACCGTATATTATGTTAACATTATATGACCTTTCGGAAGCAATGGTTCCCCCTATGCCTTAAAAAATGTTTTTCATTTAAGAATCATGATAATAGTCCGACCGGGCTATACATATTACAAGAAGCTATCGACAAACGTGCATAACTTAAATACCAAGGGAGACGGCAATGAATATGACGCATGACGAAAGGTTTGTTAGAAAAAGCAAAAAGCGGCAAATCATCTCCACGGTGATCAAGTACATTCTGCTGTTCACCTTGGTCGGTTGCATTGCCGCCGTTTCTTACATCATTTATTTCATTCGTCTTTTGATTTATTAATCGTGTCTATTAACGCAATTCTTCCCTGTTCTTTTCAATGATACGAATGGCTTGCTCCAGCGTATCTTGAATTTGAGCCAGCAGATTATCCGCGTATTCCCTCGCGCCGATACGAATTTCCCTCGCATTCTTCTGGGATTCCGCGATGGTTTGGTTTGCTTGCTCGTAAGCCTTCTTGGTGATTTCGTGCTCGTTGATTAAGGCTTGTACCTTTCCTTCGGCCTCGCTTAGCATCTTTTGAGCCTGGGCCTTCGCTTCGTTTAAAATACGTTCCCTCTCCTCTTTCACCCATTTGGCTTGTTTAATATCGTCGGGTACTCTTTCCTTCAACTCCAAAATGTAATCCAGAACTTCGTCCCGGTCGATTAAACATTTTCCGGACAAGGGAACCGACGTGCTGTTGCTGACAATATCCTCAAGCGTATCTAAAATTTTTAAGATCTCCACTTTGTTTCCCCCTTTATCTGCAATCAAAATCAATGATAAGATTTTACAGTTTGATCCTTTTTCACTTCATCATTTTTTTACGGCTTAACGCGATAATATCTTCACGGATACATTCCGGGACCAATCCGGTAATGTCCGCGTCGTTTCTTAAAAATTCTCTTACGGCTCCGGAGCTTATATAGCTGTATTCCGGAGAGGCCATGAAAAACAGGGTTTCCACATCCGGGTTCAATTTTCGATTCAGCATGGCCATTTGGTACTCGTATTCAAAATCGCTGACGGCTCTTAAGCCCCGAACCAATGCCGTCGCCTTCTTTATTCTTGCATACTCCGTTGTGAGCCCGGAATAGCTTTCAATTTCTATTTTTTCGTTTCCGTTGAATACTTTCTTTAAAAACGCGATTCTTTCCTTCAACGTAAAAAACGTATTTTTCAAAGAGTTTTCCCCTAAGGCTATGATCAACTTGTCGCAATGGTCCGCTGCTCTTGTAATAATATCCGCATGACCGCTTGTGACCGGGTCATAACTGCCGGGGCAAATGTAAATTTTCATAAAAGCTTTTTCCTTTCACGATATGAAATTTACCCCTTAGCGTAAAATACCGTTATTTTTGTACCCCCGTATAAGTATTCCCTGTATATTTGAAAATGATGATATCTGTCCTCAATGATGTCATCGGCGCTGCTTTCGCATACAATGACTCCCTTTTCGTTTATTATATCATTTATATCCAACATTGATAACGATTTTTGTATAAAATTTTTGTCGTAGGGAGGATCCATAAAAACAAGGTCATACTTATCCTTGCAGGCATCTAAATAAGCAAAGACATCCTTTTGCACCACGGTACCTTTATTAAGAAGCTTTGTTTTTTCCAAATTGGTTTTTATCACGGAAATGCTGTTACGGTCGTTGTCCACAAAAACACAGGAGAGCGCCCCGCGGCTCAAAGCTTCGATTCCCAGCGCTCCGGTTCCCGCAAACAAATCCAATACCTTATCGACCAGAACGCGGGTAGATAATATGGAAAATATAGCCTCCTTGACCTTGTCGGTGGTAGGCCGGGTATGCATTCCTTTTACCGCTATTAATTTGGTTCCTTTTGCCGTACCCGTTATAACCCTCATGCTATATCCCCTTCAATTCGCCGGCGATTCGAAAGCCTAAAAAATCCGTTTGCCTGTAGGCCTCGTAAAGAACAATGGCTACGGAGTTGCTCAGGTTCAAGGATCGAATATCGTTTATCATGGGAATTCGAATGCAGTGCTCGTAGTTTTCTCTTAGCAGGTCCTCCGGCAGCCCCTTCGTTTCCTTTCCGAAAACGAGAAACGCCCCGTCCTCATATCGAACTTGGTCGTACCGCAATGCGGCCTTCGTACTGGAAAAATAAAAAGGGTGACTTCGATATTTTTCCCTTAATTCCCGAAAGCTATCATGGTAATGGATTTCCACTTCGTCCCAATAATCCAGCCCGGCTCTTTTTAAATGCTTGTCGCTTATCTCAAAGCCCAAAGGCCTTACCAAATGCAAAACACTGCCGGTTGCGGCACAGGTCCGGACAATGTTTCCGGTATTCTGCGGTATTTCCGGTTCAACCAGCACCACATGAAATTGTACTCCTTTTATCAAATAGGATTCTCCTTTCAATTGTCGGTCGTTTTCCTGCCGTTCAGCCATTTGGCGGCTAACAGGCGCCGCTTAATGTCAATCGCTCCTTCAGGACACAGCTCTTGGCAGCAAAAGCATCGAATGCATCGGTTTAAATCCACCCGGGGAAGCTTGTCTTCCATTTGAATCACCTGAGGCGGGCAGCTTTTTGAACATATCCCGCATCCGATACATTTATCCAAATGAAACCGAGGATAAGGCGTAAATATTTGAAAGGCTTTTCCGAAAAGAGACCGTTGGGTAAAGTCGATACGATGCAGCGTATCGTAAGGAGGCGTTTTGAAATCGTATACGATACGGGATTTCAAATCTTCTCCCACAACTTGGATCAGATCTACGCTGTCTTTACAGTATCCTCTTTTTACCCCTTCGGCTAAAACGGGTATCCATTCCGGATTTATATGAATCAGGGTGGCTGCCGCCAAATCCAAATCGAACCCGTTGTCCGAAGCAAGCAAAAGTCCTAAATCCCGCGGCGTTCCGTTGGAGGGACCCATGCCTTCCATGGCGGTTACGGCATCCATTAAAACGAGTCCCGGTTTTACGCTTAAATAGATATCGATCAGCGTATTGGCAAAATCACGGTAATGGTGCATTCGCAAATGATATTCCGCTTTCTCGGTTCCGGGTATGGCGCCGAACATGTTCTTTATCGCTCCCGTGTACAGCATCTGCCCGTGGGTTTTCAGCTTCGGCAGATCGATGATAAAGTCGGCATCGACTAAAGGCTTTAATACGGTAAGCTTTTTCAGATAAAGCCCTTCCGGATTTTCAATGTCGACAATCGAAGTATCGTAATTCAATTCGATTCCGGCTTCTTTGGCGATTTTTGTGATCCCGCAGCCGGAATATACGGCTTTTAACATTGCCGCCGAGTAAGGACCTCCCGGACTTTCCACGATTTTAGGATGTCCGCCCGCTTCTTTTACCAAAACGCCGACGGCGTACACAACTTCCGGGTGTACGGTAGCCGCCGAGTCGGGAGATTTTCTCGTCAACAGGTTCGGTTTTAAAGCGACATTCATACCGGGCTTGATATATTTTTTTATACCTCCGATAAGATCGAATGCTTTTCGGACCGCTTCCAAAACCCGTTCTCTGTCATAATTCTCACATTTAACGATGGATACGCTGCTCAATGTTTTCGTCCTCTCCTTTTCATTCAAACGTTAATATTATAGCACAGGTGAAAAGAACGTGTCCATTTACGAAAAAAACCAAGGCAATGCAAAAACGTATCGTTTTTACGGAATGTGTTGTGTAGACAAAAAAGAAAGGACGCAAGGATTTCGTCCTCATAAGTCCTTTCCTTCATATGTTATTACGATATGTTATTACGCTTGTTTCATGACGATGGCCTTTACGGGGCAAAGGGCTTCGCAAATGCCGCAGCCTACGCATTTTTCAGGATCGATAACCGCCTTTTTGTTTACCATTCTTACGGCATCGCAGTGAGCCGGCTTTTCGCATTTGCCGCATCCGATGCATTTTTCCGTATTAACGGAAGCCCAACCCTTCAACGCTTCCAAATCCTTGGAGGAACGCAAGTATTGCAGGGATTTTCCCGTTATTTGACCGTAATCGTCGTAACCCATTTTTTGAAGGTATTTTTCCATGCCCTCCACTTGCTTTGCGATATTCTCCCAGCCGTACCACATGGCCGCCGTGCAAACCGTTACTAACGTGGCACCCCACATCATCATCATAATGCTGTCTTCCCACGTTTCCAAACCTCCGCCGCCTATAACGGGAAGATTCGTTTTCTTCGCAATGTTTGCCACAAGGGAAAAGCCCATAAGCTTGGTTGCAGGTCCGCCTAGGCTGCCGTGAGCCACTCCGTTCAAAAGATGATATCCGGGCTTTCCTTCGTTGTAGATGTCTACAAGAGGAAGAGACGATTGGGCGCCTGCCACGCAGATTCCGTCCGCTCCGGCATTTTCCGCCGCTTTTGCCGTCACCCCGATATCCGCAACGTTAGGTGTAAGCTTCACCACCACGGGAATCTTGACGGAGTCTTTCAAAACCTTTACGATGGCGGCAATCCTCTCCGGATTTTGACCGGTAACCGCTCCCCCGTGCTCGGAAGAAGAAATGGCTTCGGAGCCGAATATGTTTCTTGTGGATAGTCCTACGTTGGGGCAAACCATATTGGCTTCGATCAAATCGGCACCCGCTTCTTCGTGTTTTCGAGCAAGAAGGCTCCAGCCGTCCGGGTCCGTACCGTCATGGGTGATGTTGGCAAAAAGCTTTAACGAGGTCCTTTTCTTTGCTTCGTCGATCAGCTTTAAGCTTTCCTCCATATCGTGTCTTCGATCGTAGCATATGATGCTTCCGTTTTTTAAATAGGTGTGCATTCTTAGTTTTCCGTAAAAGGGCTGCTTAATAAAAGCCAATTTCGTGCTGACACCGGCGGCTCCCGCTTTTTCCGCTTCAATCAACCGATCAATGGTGCTGGTCAGAGGACTGGATGCGATGACCATAGGATTTTTAAATGAAACTCCGCAATATTGTATCATTTCGACCTCCGATTTAGAGTATGTAAATAACTGGTTAGTTACTTTATGTTCTAAAAAATATCCCGTTTAAGGGACAAAGAATAAGTAACCGTTTGGTTACATTATATACAAAACGCTTTGTAACGTCAATACTTTTCTTTGTAATATATTATGGATCTTTTTAGCCAAAGAAAAGCGGAACCCTTTTTAGGTCCCGTCTTCATTTACCTTCTTTCATTTTAATTCACTCTTTAAAATCTATTTTATTGATATGCTCCGTAATTCGTTTTAAGATCTCCTCGCCTTTTTCCTTCGTCACTTTCCCCTCTTTGACCTTCAACTCGATATCCGCTTTTGCTTGCGCCAGTACGGCTTCCTTGAAGCGGGTCAGATTCCCTTGGGCGTGAGCCAATTGCCATACATTCTTATCTTGCTTTTCGCATTCCGTTTTAATCTCGTCAATGCTTTTTCCGGTTAATTCGCTGTAGATTTTAATAAATTTTTCTTGTCTTTGCCTCATCTGTTCCGCCTTTTCTTTACCGGGAACGGGGCATGTTTCATCG
>JAAYHZ010000255.1 GCA_012744235.1 Clostridiaceae bacterium | reverse complement strand
GCCCACGGATAAAAGGAACAAGCCTTTTGCCATATTCTCCTTGTTGATTTGAAAGGTTTTCTTGTCTGCCAATTGGGAAGCAAAAGGCTCAAAGTGAACCACGGGTCCGACAATCAGCATGGGAAAGAATACGGCATAAACCAAAAAGTCAAGAAAAGAAATTTTTTTAATCGTTCCTTTATGCACGTCATTGACAAAAGAGATAAAGCGGAAGGTAAAGAAGGAAATCCCCAAGGGTAAAAGAATGTTTTTTAAGTCGAAGCTTGTCCCTGCAAAGCGGTTTACGTTTTCCAAAAAGAAGTTCATGTATTTAAAATAGGCCAAAAGGCCGATGTTTTCGATCAATCCTATGGCGAAAAGAAGGTTTTTGATGATTTTATTGTTTTCATAACGCATCATAAAATAGCCTACGGCATAATTGAATACGACGGTAAATAAAAACCAAGGCATAAACGAAAGGCTTCCTTGGGCATAAAAAAACAAAGATGCGGCTGTCAACCACACTTTTATCCAAACGGATTTTTTCATTTTGCTTAAGATTAAAAAACCGATGAATACGATCGGCATAAAGAGGAGCAAAAAAGCGTGGGACGAAAATATCATGATACCTCCAAGATTATTCAGGGATTTCGTTTTGTGAAATTATATCACCCCTGCCTAATGAAGTCAATTTACAAGAAGATGTCTCGCTTACGGGAAGCCGCTAAAGCCTAAAAGGCTTTCTAATATACGCGATCCTTTAACAATCGATCTAAAAATCCGATTTTTATCTTCTTAACCGTATCTTTTTCGAAAGTCAGAACGATGAACAGATCCCCCTTTTCATAATAATTCGATTCCTTTTCTTCAAAATTAAGTTTGTTTAAGGTCGATACGGCTTTGTCCTTAGAATCCCCCGGCTTCATATCGAAAACATGATGCTCGGGGTTTTCGATCTCAATCGAAGAGACTCGGTTGTATGCCCTGCTCTCCGGGTCGTTCGAGAAGAACACCTTTATCTTTTCGTTTTTAAATTCATGACCAAAGCCGCCCATACCGTATATATATTCCCCTTCTCCGCCCATCTTAAGTAATACTTCATCAAGAGGCATCAGCAGCCGGATCCCGGCAATGTCCATGGATCGATTGGCTTTTGCCGTTTGCATAAGGGGATAATAACGGTATATGACGAAGATAATTATCGATATGAATAAAAGTGAAATTAGGATACCGAATGTGATTTTTCTTCTCATATTGCCCCCGGCCTTTATTCTTTCGCTTTCCCGTTTTTTATTCTTAATTATTCGACGGATTTTACCGTCCGTTGTTCCATGCAATCTCACAAAGGCTTTTCCAAAACATACACGATGAAGTTGGGTACCCGAAGCTCATCCTCCAAATCCGGGTACTCCGTTAATTTGTCCTCCGTCACCGTCGGCTCGATAATTTCATTCAACACAAAGCCTGTATTTATAAAACAATTGATATATGTGGATAAGGATCGGTGAAAATTGGTGAATTTAACCCCTAACATTTCCCAATGTCTTTCCCCTTCGTCAAAATATTGATCCAACATGACATGCAGCTTCCTTCCGCTTTCGTCCTTGTACCATTTCCCCGAAGCGGACCTCATGGGATGCAAATTGGCAATGATGAATCGACCTCCCTTTTTCAACACCCGATACGTTTCCCTTACGTTCGATTCGAAATCCGGCAGATCGCATTGGTTCAGGTATGATATTGCCAAATCAAAGGACTCGCTTTCGAGAAAGCTAAGGTCCTGCACATCCCTTATACGGTACTCTTCCCGTTCGGATTGTAGGTTTTTTGCCGCTTCGATCATCGGCTCGCAAAGATCCAAACCCAATACGTATTTTGCACCGCGTTCCGCAAGGAGCCTGCAAAAACGTCCTTCTCCGCACCCGCAATCCAAGATGCGTAAACCTTCAACGTTTCCTAAGGCTTTGAGCATCACGGGATCGATGAGTCCTTTTCGTACCGAATTTCCGCCTTCTCGGACCTCTTTTATCCACCTCGGCGCAAGGGCTTCCCATTCTTCTTTAAGTCTTCTTGTATCCATACAAACCGTCCTCCGAATACCGTATGATTCATAATTACCGCTACGGAATATCTTTTACTATCATAATACCGGATCATCACCTTTATGGTTTCATCGATATTCCTCCGCAAATTCTACGCCTTCTTGTCAATCCGTTTCCGTACGAAAAGTACGATTTCTGTACTAGTAGTTTTTTTCTCCGTAGTTTATACTGTACATGTACAAGTACAAAACTAGATATTTGAGGTGATGGTATGATAAAGCTAGGTGTCAACTCGGTTCTATTCGGCGGGTATGATTTTGAGACCGCTTGCAAATATATCTCATTAGCCGGATACGACGGTCTTGAAATCTCCGCAATCAAAGGAATGTGCGAGCACCTGATGCCGGACGATTGGAAATCGCAAGAAAACATGCTGAAGGAAACAATGGAAAAATACAATTTGGCTTTCTTGGCAACCGAAGTAGCGTCTTTAGACGAAGATCGCTTGACAAAAACCTTTGAAGCTTGCCAAGCTTTAGGTATCCCTATCGTCAACATCGGTCCGGGAGGAAAAAGCAACGTAAAAGAAGATATGCCGATCCTCATCGATAAACTGATTCGTTTGAGTCAAAAAGCAAAAAGCTACGGCGTAACTCTTTGCTGCAAAGCTCATGTAGGCGCGGTCATGTACAACACCCCGACAACCTTGGAAGTGATGGAAGCGGTAACGGATCCCTCTTTCGGAATCGACATGGATCCTTCTCACATCTACCGTGCGGGAGAACTGCCCGAAGAAGCGCTGCCCCAAGTTATCGGCAGGGTAAAACATATCCATATTCGAGATTGTAAAGGGCGTCAGCAAGGTCCGGGATCCCCGGCGAACCAATCTTGCGGCCGCGGAGATATCGATTTGTACGCATATTTGTCCGTTCTTGTTCAAAACGGATATTCGGGACCCATCAACCTGGAGGTTATCGGTGCTCTTCAAATGGGCCTTCCCGAAGTTTCCATTATCGCTGCGGAAAGCTACGGATATTTAAACGCTTGTCTAAAAAAATTAGGAGCAAGGTAAGGAGATCAATATGAGTAAGAAAAAGAATCTAATCATTTTCGGTATTGACAGTTTAAGAAGAGATCATATGAGCTTGTACGGCTATGACCGTTTGACGACTCCCCATATTGATAAATATGCCAAAGGCGGAGTCACGTTTAACAACCCCTTCAGTCCGTCCATCCCCACCACTCCGGGATATGCATCCATGCTGACCGGGCTGGACAGCTTCGGAACCAACACCGTCGCTCTGCGTCATAAGGGAGAAGTTTTAGGGAAAACGTTAGCGGAATTGTTGAGGGAAAACGGATATACCACCACAAATATCGGATTTCGAAATGCAGCGGGTCGAGGATTTGACAAATACATCGATTTCGCAGGTTGGGGTCCCAATGAAACCGGCCGCTCTCCGAAGGCGCAAAACTTAAACGATGTAGCCATCCCCGAACTGAAAAGATTGGCGGCTCAAGATCAGCCCTTCTTCCTTTTCATGCGCCACATGGATCCTCACTCCCCTTATTTACCGCCTCTTCCTTTTAAGAATATTTTCTACAACAAGAACGAAACCGATCCGAACAACAAATCCATGGAGCCGGTGAAGAACTTTAAACCCTTCGGCGACTACATCATGTCGCGGCTTCCCGAAGGATGTACGGACAAGGATTACGTAATCGCCCAATACGACGGCGCCATCGCCTATATGGACGCCTGCATCGCCAATATATTCGATGCCATCAAAGCATTGGGGCTTGAAGAAGAAACCCTTGTGGTCATTACCTCCGACCACGGCGAAACCCTGTATGACCACGACTGCTTCTTTGACCACCACGGTCTTTACGACTGCACCTTGGTGGTACCCTTGGTCTTCCGCTGCCCGGGAGTGGTTCCCGAAAACATGAGAATCGACGATTACTGCCAGTTGAAGGACGTAATGCCTACCATCGTGGATCTGTTGGAAATCGAACACGATCTCAAATTCGACGGCAGAAGCTTGGTTCCCTTAATGCAGGGCAAAGAAAGAACGCCGGAGCCGGAAATGTACATTACGGAATGTACTTGGATGAGAAAACACGGATGGCGTACTCCGGAATGGAAGCTGATCTGTGCATTGGAGCCGGATTTCCACTTTAAACCGGAAATCGAATTGTACAATCTGATCATCGATCCGGAAGAAAACAACAACGTTGCCGATCGGTATCCGGAAGTGGTGGCCTTTTTGAAGGATAGAATGGAAAAACACATTAAGAAAAGAGAAGCCGAAACCGGCAGAACCGCACCCATCTACACGAATTTGGATTGGGCGGGTAACGGAAAAACACCCTTTAAATCCTCTCAAGAAGCGTACGATTCCCTCTATATCGGCAGTATCGACACGGCAGTAAAGCTTCAGAAAAAATAGTTCATAAGGCATCAAGGAGTAAAGCATCTATGACAATGATTACGGTTATCGGGCGCGGGCACTCGGGTACCCGCGCCATATCCCATACGTTATCCGCCAGCGGCGTATATATGGGGGCTCAGCTGAATAAATCCGGTGATATGATTCCTCCTGAAGATATGTACGAAGCTTGCCGGGTTATGGCAAAGTACGTAGAATACAAAGGCAATCTTCAATGGGATTTTTCAAGATTGCACACCATGAAAATCGACCCTTTGTTTATCAAACACTTGGAACTGTATTTGGATTCGGTATTAAAAAGCGATGCGGACAAAAAAGGCTGGAAGATACCGGAGACCACTTTGATTTATCCTTGGATCATACGATTGTTCCCGGACATTAAGTATATTTTCTGGGTTCGCGATCCGAGAGACAGCATTTTAGGCGCTCATTTGACCGATGATTTGGAAGACTTCGGCATTAAATACGACAAATCCGATGATATCTATCATAATCGAGCGATCAGCTGGCTTTACCAGCGTCAAATCGTGAAAGCCACACCGCCGCCGAAATACGGAATTCATGTCCGATTCGAAGATTTCGTTCTAAAACAAGACGAGACGTTAAAGCGTTTGGAAGAATATTTAGGATTTCCCTTGGCGAAGATACCGGTTCGTCCCGAATCGGTGGGGCGTTGGAAAATCCAAGGCTGCCCTGTGGATCCCGTCATTTTCAAGGAAGAATTGATCGAGTTGGGATATGAACATTCCTTTGATGAATAGAACAAGAGGTGACCTCAATTGAAAAAATGTTGCGTGATCGGTATGGGACCTATCGGCAATACGCACGCTCGCGTCTATACCGAACTTGATTTTGTAGAACTGGCAGCCGTTTGCGATATTCGGCCGGACCGTGCCAAAGCCGCCGGTGAAAAATACGGCGTTCCTTGGTACACCGACGCTCCTACCATGCTGAAGGAAGTAAAGCCGGACTTTTGCAGCGTGGCTACGGGAGGCTACGAATACGGAAGCGATCATGCTTTGCCGGTTTTACAAGCATTCGAAGCGGGCTGCCACGTATTGTGCGAAAAACCTATATCCAACGAATTGGAGCCTGCAAGAGCCATGGTTCGAAAAGCAATGGAAAAAAATCTTTGCTTCGGAATCGATTTCAACCACCGGTTCACTCCCGCCGCATACAAAGCGAAGGAGTGGCAAAACCAAGGCTTGTTAGGCGATTTGCTTTTCGTGAACATGGCATTATGGATCGGCAAGTTTCAAAAGCTGGAGTCTCCCTTTTACCATTTAAAGGCCTTGAATCCCCACAGCATTGACATGATGCGTCATTACTGCGGAGACATTGAAAAGGTACAGTGCTTTGCCATGAAAGCTCCCGGAAGAGATATTTGGTCTACCGCCTCCATCAATATGCTGTTTAAAAACGGCGCTGTAGGACATTTGACCAGCAGCTACGATATTGAGCGGGGACATCCCATGGAAAGGTGCGAAGTCGCCGGAACCAAGGGCCGTATGGTAATTGAAGACATGTGGAGAGAGGCTACACTGTATCCTGCAGGCAACTACGAAAAACGTGTGTTTACCAATCCGGTATTCGGAGGGTACGAAAGCTTTTACGACACCTTCAAAGCCCGTATTACGGCATTTGCAAAGCAAATAGCGGAAGGAGCCAAGCCCGACGAAATCGACGGATCCGGATTGGACGGTCTCATGGCGCAAACGGTGATTCAAGCGGCTATAGACTCGTTAGTGACCGGGAAGGTCGTTGACGTGGAATATATACTGTAAAAAGATAAAAGGTACTAAAGGAAACGATTGCATGAAATATTTAAACGAACAGGACATAGCCTACATTGAGAATTTGGCAATGAAAGCTTGCCAAGCCATCATGGAGGTTTACGTTACGGATTTCGATGTGGAAATAAAAAAGGACCAAAGTCCTTTGACATTGGCCGATAAAAAATCCAATGAGATTATTACGAAAGGATTGGCTCTTCGTTTTCCCGACTACGCCATTTTGGCCGAGGAATCGAAGGACGATTTCATTAGGCTTCAAAACGACTATTGCTTTATTGTCGATCCCTTGGACGGTACAAAGGAGTTTATTAAAAGAAACGGAGAATTTACCGTAAACATCGCCTTGGCCTACCGTCATAAAGCGGTATTCGGAATGGTTGCGGTTCCCGTGACAAACGAGGTGTATATCGCGCAAAAAGGAGAAGGAGCCTATTACAAAAAAGACGGAAGGATGGAAAGGCTTCGGGTATCGAACAGAAGATCCGAGCTGGTGATGGTAGCCAGCCGGTCCCATCCGTCGGAAGAGTTGACCAAGGTTATGGAGCTTAATCAAGAGAAAATAGGCGGTACCGTCAATGTGGGAAGCTCCTTAAAAGGCTGCATGATTGCTCGAGGAATCGCCGATATTTATTACCGTTTCGGTCTCACGTCGGAATGGGATACGGCGGCCATGCAGTGTATCGTGGAAGAAGCCGGCGCGATATTTAAAAACATGGACGATACCGATATGACGTACAACCGCGAAGACGTCTTAAACCGAAAAGGCTTTTACATCCTCAACGATCCTGCGAATAAGCTGTTGCTTCCGAACAAGGCGAAGGATGGAAATATATAAAACAAAAAATGTACAAAAAAACATTCGGCTTTTTTATGACCGAATGTTTTTTATTGACCGATTTATTGATTTTTAACGGCTTCTTTAAACAATGTTCGCATTTTTTCAAGAACGGTTTGGTAATAAGGGTCCAATGCGTCGTTACACATTTCCCAAGGACTTCTGTTTAAATCATACAGCTGCTCACGGTTTGCTCCGTCAAAGTACAGAACGTATTTATAATCCGGCGTAACGACGGCATCGCCGATCTCGCTCTCAACTTTAAGATATTCTCTTTTTTCAATGTCTTTTCCGTCAAGAAGAGGTTTTAAACTCATTCCTTTTAGATTTTTGGGAACCTCCACACCGGCATAGTCACATATGGTAGGATATATATCCAAACCGTTAGACACTAAATCGTTGCACACACCTACCCTTTTTGCATTGGGATCGGATATGACAAAGGGAATTCTCATGGCTTCTTCGTAAAGCGCCGATTTGTGTTCCATTTTATGAGAGGCATCCATATCCCCGTGGTCGCCGGTGAAAAGAATTACGGTATTTTTTTCGATGCCCTTTTCCTGCAAGGCTTTTATTAACACACCGATTTGGCTGTCCACCGCTTCGGTGAGCTTTGCATAAACGTATCGGTGCATCCGCCACTGTTCGTCGGTATAGGTTGTGCGAGCCATGTATCGGAAATATCTTTGTTTTAAAAGCCTTTCGATCATTTCCGGCTCGTCGTTTTGAGGCAGGTAATTATCCGGCAGAGGAGGACAAATATCCGTATAGAAGATATCCTCGCCGATTTCGTCCTTATGGCTTTTGATCTGTTCGATTCGCTCGTATTCTTGCCCCGGAGGAAGGAAAGATTTCTTTTCCTCTCCCATATGATCGATGAAGTCATAGATAGCCATGTAGCATATATCGTGGGGATTTAAAAACGATGCAACCATAAAGAAGGGTTTTTCGCTGTTTAGAATGTAGTCACGGCAAGTATCCGCCGTTTTGTCTCGACCCTCGGAGGAAATGACGTTAAAGCCCAAATCGGTAACGCGGAGCCCCCTTAGTCCGTCCTTCCCTGCGTAAACCGTATCATAGCCTCCTTCTTCTCTCAGCTTTTTCGCAATCCCGTTATCCAAGATGTCGGATGTGATCCGAATATTTCTATCATAATCACTTCTGAAATTGACCTCTCCGGGCATTTTTCCCGTCAGGATTCCGAATCGAGAAGGCGCGCAAACGGGATTCGAACAGTATGCATTTTGAAAACGCAAACCGTTCTTTGCCAGATAATCCATATGGGGCGTTCTTAAATATTTATTACCCGCACAGCTCATCATGTCCCATCGCTGTTGATCGGTGATTATTAATACGATATTCGGCCGTTCCATTCTATACACTCCTTGTATATACACGTATTTCCCTCATTCGGTTTATGCTACTCTTTTCCGGGTTCACTCCTATTTATAGAGTGACCGATATTATATCACTCCATACCCTTAATGTAAAGTGAACCCAAAGCGGCTTTTACGATTTATACCGGCATTTTTTGAAGCCTTCGAATCTCTTCTGTCATGGATAGTCCGACATCCTTTTTGCCGTCGGCAAGCATTTTCAAAAACACGGTCATCAACTCGTTATGGGCTTCGCAGGTATACAAGTTGCGAAGAGGAAGAAGAGGATGCCCCGTCGGAAACTCGGATTCATCAAAGAACTCCGGTTTATACTGCAAATGCTTGGCATGGGGGATACCGGATATGATACACCAACCCATGAAGAATCGCATTAGAAGCTCTTCGTCTTTTATCGGTTCGGAGATTTTTTGAATATACGAAAGCATGGCTTCCTTCTCTTCGTTCTCAAAGGGCGTTATCAAGGTGCATTCGGGATTAAACCGGTATGGATAAATTTCCAAGCTTGCCGATTTCCCTTTTTTAAACGTAAGATACGGTAGGTATCCGTAATACCAAGGATCTTGGAGGTCCTTTGAGCTTGATTTGGAAAACAAGAAATTTCCCGTGCTGTACACAATCGGCACGTTGTTGTAGATTTCATACCCTTGTATGCAGTGGGGATGCATTCCGATGACGGCATCCGCTCCAAGGTCCGCAAAGGTTCGGTAGCGAGATACAACCCTCGGACTCGGAACGGGATTGTATTCGTTTCCTCCGTGCATGATTGTCAACACAAAGTCGGCTTTCTCCTTCGCTTCTTTTATGGCTTTATTTACACGAAATATATCAAAACCGGCCGTTCCGGCTTTATCAAGCTCTGCGATGCCGAATTCGTTTTCACATAAGGCTACAATCCCCAATTTACATCCGTTTGCTTCGAGAAACAAAGGCTTGTAGCTTTCGTCGATGTTCTTTCCTGCACCTACGTACTTGATTTTGGCTTCATCCAAGGATCGGAGGGTGGAATAAACTCCTTCTTCGCCGTAGTCTCCTACGTGGTTGTTTGCAAGGATCGCACAATCAAAGCGTCCTGCTTTTAAGAATACCAAATTCTTCGGATGCATTTTCAAAGGCGGTCCGGATTTGTGAATCGGTGTTCCCTCCTCTATTACCGCATTTTCCAGGTTGATCAAACGAAAATCCGCTCGAGCCAAAATTGGCTGCACCAAGCGCAAAGCTTCTTTCGAATACGTATCGTCTACAACGTCCGTCAAATTCCGCATGCAAAGGTCTCCCGCAACGGAAACGCGAAGTATCCTTTCCTTTGTCATTCTATCGCCTCCCTTAAAATGTTAAGAAAATGTTAAGAACCGTCCCCTTCATTTATTCGATAATCGGCTGCAGTTTATCCTCCAAATATGATTTCATTTTATAATAGTCCGTAAGACTCTTTAAATCGGCCTTGATTTCATCGGCGGTAAAACCGGATTCGGGATCGGTAAGCATCCGGCTTATCGCTTCCCTCAGATACTCTCCTCGATCTTGAAAGCCTGCTTCTTTTAGTATCGAATAATACAGATCCAATTTTTCAAGAGAATGACGGGATTCCAAATACCGGTACAAAGGAGGCTGTACGGCTTTTTCCGTAAATTTGACATACTCCTCGGTTAAGTCGAAGGTTTTGTTGTCAATATATTTATCGGAGAAGTTGGCAATTAAGTTGCAAAACGAATACATCGGGAAGCTGTCCGGAAAAAACGAAAGCCTGCCGTTTACATCAAATTGATAGTTCGGAAACGTCCCCTTGTCCGTCCCGTATGTCAGATATTCCGCCATAAGCTCATCGGTGAACAGCCAATTGACAAAAACCAACGCCTTCTCCGGCTGTGTGCTTGTATAGGGGACGGGAATCAGTAAAATGCCGTTAATCGTATCTACAAACACCTGATCGTTATCAAACAAAAACAGGGTATCTTGACGGATGGAATCGGCTTTTCCTTCCAAGCTGTACAAAAGTTGTAATACGAATTGGAGAATACCTCCGCCGTCAATCGAAAATTCGCATTGAGCTTCTTTTGCATGTAGTTCAGTCTATGATCCTCCGTATCAATACCTGTTCCCGATTCGGAAGTAAAATAGGATCTTTTGAAAAAGGGCTCGAATTTTTCAAAAAAAAGATTGAGAATCTCCGTATCTTCGATGAAGTACGGCTTGCAATCGGGGTCGTCCGCTTTAAAAACCACTTGCAAGCCGGAAAAAGATTTCAATACCGTTGTCAAAGGATAGTATCCGGCTTCAAACACCGCATATTCCAACAAAGTGTACGGTTTAACATGGATACGATTATCCTCGTTCAATCCTTCGTCTTGATCCATTGCTTCCATAAAAGTATACAATTCGTCGAAGCTTCGTATACTTGAGGTATTGTAACCGGACAAAAGCTCGGTTTTCACCTGCAGCACCAAAGCGGATACGTCCGGAGCTCCGGCATAGAGGGCATAAACCTTATCGTTTTTTGTAACCATGTCCATTATAAAGTCGTACTTTTGCATGTTATGAAATACATCGGGACAATAAGTACGAAGATAAGGTGTCAGATCTTTGTAATAACCTTTTTCAATAAATTCTTCGATCCAAAAATGAAAGGAATCGGTACCCCCAAAGGGGTTGATTTTACCGGGGAATATGAGGTCGGCTATTTCACCGGAATCCAAAAACACCCGGTAATCGTTATGGTCAAATTGACCGGCTTGTCTTTTTATGGAGAAAAATTCAACGGGAAAGCCGAACTTTTTCTCGCACTCCTCGCTGATCTGTTTTTGAAGATTGGACAATCGAATCTTTATATATACGGAATTATCATTGTAGGTTACATTGTATCCCAAATCGGAGTGAAGAAGGATCTTTAGAGGGATGTTGTCGAAAAACGTTTCTCCTTCATCGAAGAAGGACTTCGAGGTATCAAAGCTTTCTACCCGACGGTCCGCCTCGCAAGAAGCAAAAGCCGAAATCAAAGTTACAACGAGTATGTACAGACTGATGCGATATATCTTATTC
>JAAYHZ010000254.1 GCA_012744235.1 Clostridiaceae bacterium | reverse complement strand
GGCATATAGAGCTTCCGTATGAGGCCACCACAGCTTCATATCCCATTCCAATTGCTCCGCAGGCTTTCCTTCGATGTCCACAAAGTACAAAATACCGCCGTACACCTTGTCCCAACCGATATCCAAGGACCAATCCAAAATTTCAATAGCGCGGTCAATTAAGCTTCGATCGTTCCGGTACAGGCCTTCATGGATCAAAAACCACACGGTTTCAATGGAGTGTCCCGGATTGATGCATCTTCCTTGGGGCGAATCCAGTCTTTCTCCGTTTTCCCCTACGGTTTCGAAGAGGGCTTTTTCACCGGGCTTCACAAAATCACGAAAAATGGTATCGGTCATCTCTTTTGCAAGCTCGTCCAACAAGGGATCCTTGTCAACTTCCCTCAACACCTGAATGGTGGATAGCAAAATCATCGGTAAAGACAAGCCCTTGGTTCTTCTTGTTTTCGGATTGATTTTCGGAACGGTCTTCGAAGGATCCTTGTAAAGGTCCACGACTCTTAAGAAAGTATCCTTTGCCAATTTCAGCGCTTCCTCGTCGCCGGTGGCTTTATAGTATTCGGCGCAAGCGATAATGGCGAAGGTTTCGCTGAACATGTACCGTCTTTTTTGAAGAGGACGCCCGTCTCGGGTGACGGTGAAAAACATACGCTTGTCCTCGTCGTAGCAGTACTTTACAAGAAAATCGTACCCGAGCTGTGCCGCATCGAGCCATTCTTCTTTTTTCTCAACGTCGTTGTAAAGCTTGGAAAACATCCACGTGCCTCTTCCCTGAAACCATACGGACTTATCCGTGTTGTACACGTTCCCTTTCCTGTCCAAGCAGGTAAGGTATCCGCCGTACTCGCGGTCCAAAGCATGATTCATCCAAAAGGGGATGCAATTGTCGAGCAAAAAGGATTCGTAATGCTCGTACAAGTTCGTTAAGGTTTTCTTATCGATATGTACCACCTCTTTACTATACTTTTAATAACTTGGAATCAATACCTATCATACCGGATATATGAAAATAAGAAAATACGTTAATGTCACCGGGGAAAGAGAATCCGGCTTGATCTTATATAAAAAAATAAAATAACCGACCGTTGTATGTGATAATATCGTTAAGTAAGAAAGCATTTGAAGACGTATTATGAAAAGGATGAACCGTCATGATAATCAAATTTCTCGGCATGAACATATCTTTAAAGGATCCGAAAAGGCTCGCTTTATTTTATCGGGATGTGTCGGGACTTCCCATGTTGAATGAAAGCCCCGACTACGACGGTGTGACCTTTGGCAACAGTAACAAGGAGCCGGTTTTATGGATTTGGGATGAAAGCAAACGGGGCAGAGCAAACGAAGGTGCCGTATGCCGTGTATTTCATTGCGATGATCATGACAAAACCTACGAGGAGCTAAAGCAAAAGGGTGTTGACCTTGATTCCCCTAAAACAGCCGTATGGGGCGGAAAAAGAGCTTTATGTGAAGGATCCGGACGGAAATACCGTTTTGATTCTGTAGGCTTCACAAAGAGCCTCATGGGATACATATAAAAATCTTAGGGAAAGGATGCATGGATTTTAAAAACATGCGAGGAACTTATGAAAAACAAGAAGCGCAACCGAAGGGAAGTTTTTAAAAGCTTAAAAAATCCGGGAGACGTTATCCGCATAGCGGATCGAAACGAACAAATACCGACGGGGGCAGATGACCTTTTCTGCTTTGTTCTGCCGAAACCCGTCGAAAAAGAAGAAGCGAAGGCTCTTTTTCAAAGCCTTCCGGAATACCCTGTCAACAAACGATTTTACACGGGTGAAAGCCTCGATATCCAAGATACTTTTCGAATCTTTGCGGATCCTATAAGGATCCATATCCAAACCAAGTTCGTAAACAAAAAAGGCTTCGGAAAATCCTTATGCAAAAAGCATATCCTGCTTTTTGCCGTCGGTCAAAGCAGCGATGAAATCTACAGCACGGAATTCGATTTTATGTCCGAGCAAAAAGTTCATATTACTTACGGACCTATCAGCGGTATCGGGTTTTCCCATTACCCTTTGCAAATCGACGATGCGGACATTCAAGAAACGGATTACGGGTATGTAGGATACGTTTCTTTTCCTTGGAATCGTCTTTCCGTCGATCTTTCCGAAATCCGGTTTAACGTATTGAGGGTCGATTGGGGTGCCCATCCCATGACCTCCTTTATCCCCGTGGCTCATTCTTCATTTGTCCACACTCCGAAATCTCCCGTCCGGGTTATGATTCTTATGCAAAACCAAGGCCGTATGGCGCCTCTACGCCCGACGGAAAACCTGACCAAGCAAAGGAGCGGCTCTTTTGTAACCATGCACCGGGTTCGCGACAGGCTTTTTCAAATATCCGGACTTGATGAAAGACAAAAAAAGAAGCTGACCCTCCTATCCCCGAAGGGTATCGAAACGGAGCTTTTAGCCGATTATACTTTTTCTGAAGGAAAAGTCGTCGCAAGCTTTCTTCTTCCCTACTTGTCCGAGGAGGGCTTGTACCGAATACGATATAATGACGAATCCGTCCTGTATTTTGACAAACGAGACGCCGTCGAATCGATTTACAGCCGTATCGATGAGACGGATGAGCAAAGCCTTGAAAAAATATCCGTTGACATTGAAAACATAAGCGAAAAGGCGAAAAAAATGCTTCAAATCGTACCTCCCTACTCCGGGCTGGAAAACGTCCCGGATCCTAAGGATACGAGCCTTCGCCCCTATATGCTCTTTCGATACGATTTGGATAATCCCCAAAAAATCATTTCCATTAAAACCGGGGACGCTTATCCCGACGACAATTATCCGGAGGATCATGCAACCGTTATCGACAACGGGACGGGAAAGCGGATCGAATACCCCTATTATGTATCCGAGGACGGTTTTGATTTGTACCTTACGCCCGGCCTTTGGGCAAACCAAAAAGTCTATATCTGCCGCCATGTATCGGAGCTTGCGGACGAAGACCCGGCAGGTGCCGCCCTCGTCCTTTACAAGCTTGCATCCTGCTACAAGGACTATGCTCCCGCCGTAGACTACTACTACATCAATTACCCGATATCAAAAGCGACGGGTCCTCCCTACCCGTATTTCGGCGGCTTGTGGTCACGGTGGTTCTACCACGAGCCGGTTTACATGGCGGGGATTGCGGAAGCTTACGCCAAAATCAAAAAAACGGATGCCTTTGAAAAGCTCAAAGAAAAATACAACGAGGATATGGAAAACCTTATCCTCTATATGATTAAGGACACGGTTAGCTTTATCGAATCCTACGGTATGTGTAACGGGAACATGGACCCTGCCGAATGGATCGGCCTTATACGGATCGGACAGGCCTTAAACCGCTGCGACTATATACTGGACGTTTTGGATCGCATCCGTGAATTCATACAAGTCAACTTCATGTTCGACGGCTTTTGGAAAGAAACCACCCTGTCCTACCACGACAACGTGGTGAAGGGACTCTTGCAAGCCTTTTCCCGGATCAACAAAGACTCGGAAAATATTTTAAAAGGGTTTCCCGTGCTGCAAAAAGCGATGGATATAACGAGGAGGCTGGTGTATCCTAACGGGAAATTTATCCCCGTTCAAGATACCCACTTGTCTGAGATTCATGAGGTTTCGGACATCGTCTTCGAAAACTTTCTTCTGCCTTGCTCCAAGATTGTCCGTTTAGCGGGACCCAAAGGAGAAAACCACACGCAAATCGTTTTCCTTGCGGAACCCAAATACGGTCACAACCACTTGGATGCTCTGAGCTTCAATCTGTTTTCCCGAGGCGTGGAAATGATCCCGGACTACGGTTACACCCATACAAGCTACCGCTACTGGACCCTCAGCACGTTAGGCCATAACACGACGGTTGTAGACGAGAAAGATTCCAAAAACCAAAGCGGCGGCAATCTTTTGCAGTACGTACCGGCATCCTTCGGAACCGTAGGTCTGGTAAGAGGCGCCGACCCCTTCTGCTACGAAGAGGCTTCGGTGTACGACAGGCAAATCGTAACGGTGCCCGGCGAAAACGGGGATATCGGATATACGGTCGATATTTTCCGTGTAGAAGGCGGAAAAAGACACGAATACACGTTAAACCTTTGCTTGGATTATGACATCGTAACCTCTTGTTCCTTAAATTTGGACGGCTACAGCGAAACCCTGCTTCCGGAAGACGTCCGCTATGAAAAGCCCATGGAAGAATTATCGAAGGGCTATGCGGAAGGCCGGTACACGGCATACATGTTCGTAAAGGACGTAAAATACGGTAGTATCGAAAACCGACCTTATCTTGTCTCTTACGTCATCAAGGATAAGGAACACGAAGGAAAAGGCATTCATATCCACGGAGTACCTTCGGAGGGTGTCCTCATGATAGGGAAAGCCCCCTCCATGAGGGATACGAGAATTTCCTTCGCTTACGATTTAAACGACCGAAAAGATAACCATTGGTCGGATAAATTGGTCATCCGAAAGGAAGGCGACAATTTAAAATCCTCCTTTGTCCATGTGTTTGAGCCCTTCGGCAATAACGAAAAAACGGTTGTGAGAAAGGTTGAAAAGCTCTTAAAGGATCCGGCCGACGAAAAGGACGTATTGATAAAAATAACCTGCGAAGGTTATACGGACTACCTGTTCAGTGCATACGATACCATGGAAATGACCTATGACGGAATCGTTTTTACCGGCTCTTTCGGATTCGTACGGATGAAAAACGAAAAAGCGGTTTTCATGCAAGTCCTCAAAGGAAGCGTAAAAACAAAGAATGCGCTGCTTTCCAAAGAAGCCTCCTACTCCGGTATCGTTGAAGAATGCCGATCTCGTAAAGAAGGCCATGGCGCAAACGGCTTTATCGTAAACGAGCCCATACCGGAAGAAAAGGACTTAAAAACCGTCATCATCCGGCACCCGGACGGTTCCGTTCACGCATACACCGTCGAAGGCATTAAAAAGCTCCAAGGAAAAACACTCGTTGATATCGGCGATACGGACCCCGGCTTTACCGTAATAAACGAAAAGCGGTCAAAAATGCAGAGCTTTCCTTTCTATCAATGGGAAGGCGAAACGAAATATGTCATTGACGAAACAGGGTTTTTAAGGCCGTAAAGAGGCCAAAAGGCTTGAAACGCCGTGTCTTACAAAGCACGGCGTTTTTTTGTTTGATTTTTTCTAAAGGATCATAAGATATTGCAAAGAAACGGATTGATAAATATTTAACTATATTGTATAATGAGATTGTTAAATTATTATCATATAGATATATATAACTATCGGGAGGTCTTGATTATGAAACTGAAAGGAAAAGTAGCCGTTGTTACCGGTGCCAGTGCGGGTATCGGAAAAGATATCGCGTATCAATATGCCAAAGAAGGCGCAAAGGTTTTGGCCGTGGCAAGACGAGCCGAAAGGCTCCGGGAGCTTGCGGAAAGCGCAAAAGGCTTAGAAGGCGAAATCATTCCCTTTGCCGCCGATATGACGGATAAAAACCAAGTCGTTGCCATGATTGATGAAGCGATAAAAAGATTCGGAACCATCGATATTCTCGTAAACAACGCGGGAATCATGGACGATTTCAGCCCTGCAGGCGATGCGGAGGACGATATGTGGGACAAAGTGATCAAGGTGAACTTAAGCGCTCCTTTTTATTCCACCAAGCATGCCGTCCGTCACTTTTTGCAAAACGGCGGAGGCGTGATCATTAACGTAGCCTCCATCGGCGGGCTTTGCGGTTCGAGAGCCGGCGCCGCCTATACCGCTTCGAAGCACGGTTTGGTAGGGTTAACGAAGAACACCGCTTCCATGTACGCTAACAAGGGTATCCGCTGCAACGCCATTTGCCCCGGCGGAGTCGAAACGGAAATTTTTACACAAGACTATATGCAGAACATCAACAAGGACGGAATGAATATCGCCGTACAAGGTCCTCCCGTTCGAATGGGCAAAGGTCATGAGATTGCATCCGTTGCGGTGTTTCTCGCAAGCGAAGATGCAAGCTATGTCAACGGACTGTGCATGGCCGTTGACGGTGGCTTGACGGCCCACTGATCTATTTGATAACTAAAATTTTATTACCCCCTTCAGAAAACAGGAGTCATTCTCCTGTTTCTTTATTTTAAGAAATTCACCATTTATCCCTTTACCGGACGAAGACTCTTTTGGGGGTGGTATAATGAACCGGAACGGAAAAGATTTTTTTAAAAAAAATGAAATTTAAATGAACCTTTCCTTTGCTTCGATTGTATATGTATGCGAGAGGAGGCTTTAAAAGGTTGGTTGACGAGTACATAAAAAAATACGGGAAGCGGTTATACGGACTGTGCTTGACTCTTTGTGCTTTTTCCGACGAAGCGGATGATTTATACCAAGACACATGGTTAAAGGTATTGAAGAATATTTCTCAGTACGACGAAACCAAAGAGTTTGAGCCTTGGCTGACCAAAATTTGCGTCAATACCTACCGCAACAAATTACGAAGAATCGCCAAAGCACCCTTTTACAACCGATTTTCTGACGGGGATGAGAAGGATAGGGTTTTAGAATCCGTATCGGCGGAACATCCGAAGGACTACGGCGATTTACACAAAGCCATCGACAAGCTTCCCGAAAAGTACCGAATCACCGTTATCCTCTTCTATTTCAACGATTTGGATTTAAAATCAGTCGCTTCAACCCTTGGAATTCCCGTAGGAACGGTAAAATCCAGGTTGAACAAAGCCAAAAAACTGATAAAGGAGTAGTTGAATCGTGAACCGGATCTACAATTTTGAAGCAATAGAGCCGCCCTTTTTAAATGAAAAAATGCTGCGGGAGAAAATGAAACGGCGTAAAACCCGTATCATGTCCGTTCTTTTGGCATGTGCCGGATTTCTTTCCCAATTATGCATATTGATCATCGGCTTGATTACGCTGGAGAATTTCCCGATTCTGTCCTTCTTTTGCTTTGTATACCTCGTTGTGGCTCTTAGCGGCGGCTGCGCCGTCCTTATCGTATTTAATCGTGAAAGGAGTAAATTTGTGTAATGAATCTGTCCATCCTTGTATCCGTTATACCTTTATCTCTTCTTTTCGCCATCCCCATACTCATAGGCGTTTACGTATACAAAGACGCCGTACAACGGGGGATGAACGGCGCTTTATGGGCTTTGGTTGTCATTTTGACTCCGGGCTTTATCGGCCTTATCATCTACCTTCTGGTTCGAAACGGGTATTCCCGCCTGCAGTGCCCTAACTGCGGCACGAAGGTTACCGAAGAGTATACCCTTTGTCCGAAATGCGGAACTACACTGAAAGCCTACTGCCCAAGCTGCCGTTTTCCCGTAGAGAGGGACTGGACGGTTTGCCCGAAATGCGCCCAAAGCTTATCCGGATACCAAACCTCTTATACGCCTCCGGTTGAGAACAAGGATAATTCCTTAGGAAAAATCCTTTTGATTGTGATCATAACCCCCGTTTTGCTGTTCACGACGCTAATCCTGTTCTCCGTAAACTACAACCGGTCTTCCGTTCGCGTAGGGTATACCAACACGGCGTATTTGAACGAATCCCATTATGCCGAACGTCCGGAGGTTTTAGAATGGATCGAGCAATGTAAAAAAGATCCTTCCAAAATCTACGCCCTTTATTACGAAGCTCCGGACGGAGATCAAACGCTCACCACGTACCTGATCTATCGGCCTTTCAATGACCAATATACAGGCGTTCAAACAAAAACCGTTGAAAAACTCTTCGGCCGAAAGAAGGTGACGGTTGATTTTAATCAAAATCTATCTCATTTCCGTTACGAGAACCAATTGGTCTGTATAACGGTTTTATCAAAAAGAAGCGTGAAATTGAATGTGAGAGTAGATGGAAAACCCGCGAATTTCGAAATCACTCAAGTCGATTACAACCCTGCATTGTTTATTATGCATGAAAGTGCGGCGGCTGCATAAAGCCGCCTTTTCACCTATTATGAATATTTTTTATCCCTTAGATTCACTACTATTTCCGACCCTAATAAACTTATCACCATTTATATATGGTGTTTCCTTGAGCGCTGATACAGTGAGGATTCTATCCATTACCGGAATGGATAGGATTCGCTTAATTGACTTTATTATCTACAGAATATAAATTATCAAGTAAATATCAACCTATTGTTTATTCGCAGAATTTATTGAAGCATCCCGCAAATTATTGATAAACTATATTTTATGGTGTAGTATAATATTAACAAATCCCACAGGCCTCAGTCGTTGACAAGCACACTTAGTGGGCTTTTTGCATTTAAGGAGAAAAATGCGGATATTCTTTAACGTTACGTCAAATCGATACTTTCTTTGACAGTGCTTCATTAGAAACTTTGATGCAAATATATAAAGCTTTTCAATTTTTCGTCAAGTTGATTTTGCATATTGTTCGTTATACAATGGGATAAACAATGACAGTATACATTTTATAACCGGGTTGATGATATGCTTTGCCTATTTACCATCGGAATATTCAAATCCTTTTAAAATGAAT
>JAAYHZ010000253.1 GCA_012744235.1 Clostridiaceae bacterium | reverse complement strand
TTTCGACTTTAGACACTACTACGCGTAAAGTAATGATAAAGGATTTGGATGAAGTAGCTTATGTGCGGTTTGCTTCGGTTTATCGGCAGTTTAAAGATGTGAACACTTTCATGGAAGAGATTAAGAATCTGAAAAAAGAAGGTGTCGTAAAAAGCAAAGAGGTTAAAAAATAAATGTGGAATTGAAAAGGGGTGATCGGCACCCCTTTTCTTACGATGTTTTTCGTCGAAAGTCCATTATTAAAGGATATCGCTTTTTAGTCGCAGCAACGTCCGTATCCGGAGAACAGGCACAAGAATACCAAAATGAAGAACAATACGGTACAATCGCCTCCAAACAAATTCATCCCTTTACTCATAATGTAATCCTCCTTTCACAGATTTGATAACGTTTCATTAACCACAGCAAGTCGAAGCTCCGGCAACTCCGTATTGGCCGTCGGATGCGAACAACAAGAGGAATAAAATAATGAAGAACAGTATCGCGCAATTATCTTTTCCGAAGAGACCTCCCATAATTAAGTACCTCCCTTTCTTGGTTTACTACATGTTATTCAGGATTATGTAAATATGTTACTGTCGAGTTTTCATACTTTTCATCAAAGAGCGTCACTTTTTGGAAATATGCTTTTACAGAAAGGCAAATTTATGCTATGATGTGATTGATATCCTGTCTATATATGAGGTGTGACAAAATGTATAACGATTATTATGAAATTTCATTTAAAAAGATACTCAAGTGGATCCTTGCGATTATCATACTCGTGATTTTGCTATCTCCCGTAGCCGTTATTACGTATTTGAATGTCAATACACCGGTTTTCTCATATAAGTACATAAGCACCCAGAACTTGATGCAGCAGTTGACAAGCAGTGTCGAATTCAATTCGGCGACAAAAGGTATCACCGTCCGAGTGACATCCGATATGATCAACTCTTACATAGATGATGAAATTAAGAAAATGGATTTGGGACTGCCTGAAAAAATAGAAATTTTAGATGTTCATGTCGACACACAACAAGGAAGAGCCTTTGTGAATTTAAAGGCTTATTTTCTGAAGTTACCTATTTCTGCAGCCATAACGCTGAAGCAAACCGATACTACCGTCACAATCTCATTCTCAGGCTTCAAATTAGCCGACCTACCTCTAAAACAAGAATGGGTGGATAAATTCTTAAAAGGACAAAAATTAACATACTCCATGAGATTAAGCGAACTGGACGTGGTACCGTACTTTAAAATCAAGTCCATCAACTGGAAAGCAAACGGTATTGATGTGTTTTATGAAGTGGATTACCAACAGATTTACAACCAGTTAAGAAGACGTCCCGACCGTATAGCTGCCGAGCTGACGCAAATCATTGAGAAAAACCAAGCTCTTGCACCGATGTTGGATTTGGTAACGTATTTGGCGAATACCGATGAACTGACCTTAAATGAAATCAAATACTATTTGGATATGTTGTTGGAAAACCAACAGGTAGCCGATGCGCTGATCGACATGGTAAAAAGTGGACAATTATAGAAAATGAAAAATAGGACAGAATAATTGTTCGAATAAACCTCTTTACAATGAACTTATGTTCTGTTATAATGAGAACGGAACGAATGATTTGTAAAGGCGGTGAGCTATTTGAAAGTGCTGATGAAACCCGTGGACATGATTTCATACAATAGCACGAACGGCGATTTACAACCCATTAAGTACCGATTATCCGATGAAAACGGAATGACGAAAATCATAAAAATCGACAGGATCATACAAACCACCGAAGAAAAGCTTTCGGGAAATCGTATGATTATATTTCGCGTCCAAAGCATCATTAACGGTTTGGAACGAGTGTACGAACTGAAGTACGAACCGGCCACTTGCAAGTGGTATATATACAAAATGTAAGGCGACTGAACACCGGCATGGTTCAAACAAAATGCCGGTGTGCACAAACCTTGTTTTTACAAAGGAGAAGCGAATGGAATGAACGATCAGGTATACTGGGTTTGGTTCAGTATGCTGAACCGTATTTCCCCCCAAATGAAAATTTCTTTGATAAGACAATACGAAAATCCATATAACCTATGGACTTTTTTTAAGAAAGAACACAATCCCGCCGATATCTCTCCCGGAGCCTACCGGGACCTTGTATCGGATGAATTGAAAAAGAAATCCTATCGAACGCTGAAACGAACATTGGACTTAGGTATCGGCATCATTTCTTATAACGACAAAGATTATCCTCCCTTGTTAAAACAAATACCGGATCCACCTGTGGTATTGTATTTTCTGGGTAATAAAGCGTATTTAAAAAATTGCTTTGCCATTGTAGGATCCAGAAAAGCCACGATATACGGCAAGAACAGCGCCATGGAAATCGCATCCTATTTGGCGGAGCAAGGCATTGTCATTGCAAGCGGACTGGCCAAAGGAATCGACACCTATGCCCACAAAGGCGCTTTAAAAGCCGGAGGGAAAACCGTGGCGGTACTGGCCTCCGGAGTAAACGTGGTTTATCCGTATGAAAACAAAGCTTTATACAGCGAAATCATCGATCAAGGTACGGTCTTGTCGGAGCATCCTGTGGACACACAGCCCCTTCCTTATTATTTTCCTTTGCGAAATCGAATTGTCAGCGGCCTTTCGAAAGGAATCTTGGTTATTGAAGCGGGGGAAAAAAGCGGAACCTTAATTACCGTGGACTACGCTTTAGCCCAAGGTCGCGAAGTGTTTGCATTGCCCGGGAATGTTACAAGCAGCCAAAGCAAAGGAACCAACCGATTGATTTATCACGGAGCTACACCGGCAATTGATCCCGAAGATATACTTCGATTGTATCGTTCGGATGTAAAAAATAGAACAATCGTACCCACGGATATGGACGAATCGGAAAAAATAATATATGATTTGGTTTACCAAGGAATATCCGATTTTGAATCCATTTCCGAAAAAGCGGGATTTGATAGGAAAGAAGCGTTGGCCGTTCTTCTATCACTGGAGTTAAAGCTCTATGTAAAAAGAAGAGAGGACGGAGGATATATTCCTTTTTAATTTTGACCGGATACATGAGAACATATGTGGATTTTATAATAAATTACCGGTATTATGTTGATTGTTAAGGTTTTTGATGTATAATGAAATGACTTTTGTATTACAATGTTGTTTAATGAATATACATATGAATGATTTCGATTCTTCGAATGAATGTACGGGGAGGAAAGAATGGCGAAAAACCTAGTTATTGTGGAATCTGCATCCAAAGCTGCAACCATAAAAAAATACTTGGGCAAAAATTACAAGGTAGTTGCATCTGTGGGGCACGTAAGGGATCTTCCGAAAAGCCAAATGGGGATCGACCTTGAAAACGATTATCAACCGAAATATATCACCATCAGGGGGAAAGGCGAAATAATCGCAAAATTGAAAAAGGAAGCGAAGGGTATGGACAAAATTTATTTGGCTACCGACCCTGATCGTGAAGGAGAAGCCATAGCATGGCATTTGGCCTATATATTAAACATCGATCCTGACGAGAAAGCAAGAATCACATTTAATGAAATCACCAAAAGCGCCATTGAGAATTCGTTGAAAAAACCCAGAAGTATCGATCTTGATTTGGTAAATGCACAGCAAACCCGAAGATTTATCGATAGAATTGTGGGATACAGCATAAGCCCGATCCTGTGGAAGAAAGTAAAAAAAGGATTATCGGCAGGTAGGGTTCAATCGGTTGCCGTACGAATGATATGCGACCGAGAGAAAGAAATAAATGATTTTGTACAAGAAGAATACTGGACATTGGACATGAAGGGCCGTGTTGCGGGAACGGATAGCGTATTTGAAGCCGCTTTTTACGGCCGCGACAATGAAAAAATCGAGCTTTCAACCGGGGAGCAAACCGATAAAATTATTGAACAATTGAAAAAAAGCGAATTTACCATCACTTCCGTCAAGAAAGGTACGAGATCTCGCAGTCCGGCGGCGCCATTTACTACCAGTACGCTGCAACAGGACGCTGCTCGTAAGCTGTCTTTTTCAACGAAAAAGACCATGATGTTGGCACAGCAGCTTTATGAAGGCGTCGAGATTAAAGGTCTGGGGAGCACCGGTTTGATTACATATATCCGAACCGATTCCAGACGGATTTCCACCGAGGCTGCGGAAGCGGCAAAACAATATATTGCGAAAGAATACGGAGAAAAATATTTACCCGATTCTCCCAGAGTATATAAAAACAAATCTTCGGCCCAGGACGCGCATGAAGCCATACGACCTGCTCATCTGGACCTTCCTCCGGAAACGGTAAAAGATTCTTTGTCTAGAGATCAGTACAGGCTGTACAAGTTGATTTGGGATCGATTTATCGCAAGCCAAATGGCTAATGCCGAATACGACACGATTCGGGCGGAAATCACCGATTCCCAAGGTTATGTTTTCAAAGCCGGCGGTTTGAAAACCGTTTTTAAGGGATTTATGAAGATTTATACCGAAAGCCGTGACGAGGAGGATGAAGAGGAAAAAGAGTCCGAACTGCCGCAGTTGAACGAAGGGTATAAGGTAGAGATCGTGGAATTGATTCCGAAACAGAACTTAACCCAGCCGCCTCCTCGATACAACGAGGCTTCCTTGGTAAAGGCGTTAGAAGAAAAAGGGATCGGT
>JAAYHZ010000252.1 GCA_012744235.1 Clostridiaceae bacterium | reverse complement strand
TTCCCATCAGCTGCGCTGGGAAAGCGGTTTACCGCTGGCATTAATCTTAGCGGGGTTAGCCGCAAAAGGGGAAACGATTGTGGATGGCGCTGTGCATATTGAAAGAGGATATGATAAAATAGAAGACAAATTAAGAAACGTAGGTGCAGATATTATAAAAATAGACTAGACAGGCGGTTTTTGTATGAAGGTAAGGTATTATATACCTGTTGTTTTACTTTTGGCGTTGGTTGCATTTTTGGCATTGATTTTAAATCTGGAATACTTTAATATCACACGGTTGGAGTTTGAAGGGAATGAACGTTATTCTGACGCCATTCTATTAAAAAACACCAACCTGAAAACAGGTGAAAACGGATTTAAACAATTATTTGACCACGGGGGTAAGGTATACCTGCTAAGGTTTACGAAAGAAGAAGAATACTTAAAAGAAGTTTTCCCGTACATAAAAAAAATCGAAATCACGTATCGACTGCCGAATCTCATAAAATATAATATCGAAGAAGGAAAGTCCATCTTCTACACCGCTTATTTGGGAACCTACTTGCTTTTGGATTATGAAGGAACCGTTCTCGAGGTTACGGATAATGTGGCAAAGGATGAACTGATTTTATTGTCCGGGATATCCTTTACCACTTTTAAGACCGGTAGAAAGTTGGATTTGGACGACAAAAAGAAGTTAGATACGTCAACGACGGTTTATCATACCGTAAAAAAAATCGACGAAAAAAACAAGTACATTGAAGAATTCTTACCTCTTATTAAAGAAATCAGCTTTGCCGATAAAAAGAATATCCATATTCTTCTGGAAAACAATATTGTGGCCATTATACCTGCGGACGATAATATCGGCTACAACGTCACTTCGTTAATGGATATCTATTTCAAAAGCTTACAAGTCAAGGGAAACGGCATTTTGGATTTTACGGGAAGCGATCCCGTTTTTATTCCGTATAAAGATGACCGGAATACGGAAGAAACCACATCTGCAAAAACGGGATAACCGATTTCTATTTAATTAGGAGATAGAGCATAATGTATTATGGTATTATGTATATGTACGTAAAAATACCATAATCGTGTAATATTTGCGAAAGGAAGTGTCCGTATGAGCCGAAAAACCCGACTTCTTAGCGTACTTTTCCTATCGGTCGTTCTTGCTACGATATCATGCCATGATCAAAAATCCTTTCAATCCCATATCGTCGGCGAAGAAGATCCCGTTCAAGAAAATGGGTGAATATATTTCTTATCTTAATGACGAGCCTTTTGTCATTCTTTATTCGTATAACGATTATTGGGGAGTTCCTCTTGTTTCCGGATCCAATATGACGCTGAATCACATCACTCTATCCGATTTGTGCAAAAAACAATTGGGCTTTTCGCTAAAGTTTAAGAGAATTTCCCCGGATATGTATGAAGATAATTCATACGCCAAACACATTATGTCCGGTGATAGAGGTGACTTGATTTTTCCGAAGCAACTTACCGGGGGAAAACGTTTCTCAACCGGCGATCACTATTGGTGCGATCGATATATCCGGCAGGGGATTTATAAAGACTTAACCCCTTATATCGAGCGGTTTTGTCCCGAAGCCATTATCCAATTTGAACGATATCCCGAAATAAAAGCCATGTGTGTGAAAGAAGGTAAAACCTATGCTATTTATGCCGGTATGCCCGATATTTCCGTTCTTACTCTGATAGCCAAAAATGATTTATTAAATGATAACGGTATAAACATCCAAGATATTAATAATTTCGATGCACTTTTTGAATTCATGAAGAGCTTATACCAAGGGCGTGAGCCGACCTCCGATTTTAACAAAATTATGGTCAATCCGGTTTGGTTATTCAAGTATGCCGTCTATAATTCCGGTTATTACCCCATGAATTTCGATATGTATGACGTTGTGTTTAAAATAAACGATGAACGATGCATACCGTACCTCGTTGAAAATACGGAGATATTCCCGTATTTTATGGAGTGCTTTTCAAGATTTTTTACCTGTTCCTATTTCACATCTGAATACTTATACATTTATATGGAACCTCACAAGAATTACGATTTGTACATAACCGCAAATCCGCTGTTTTTTATCAACAGGCAATCCCGATTTTGCACAAACGATACGAATAATTTTTTTACCAATCATTCTATCGTATTGTTTGACGACCAAAAGGTTTTAATCAATGACTTTACCAATATACTACTTATTACCGTTCCCGAGGCTAGCGAGCAGCCTGAAAAAGCTTTAATATTCATGCAGTGGCTTATGACGAACCAAGAAGCGGCGGATATATTGACATTCGGCTCGCGGCTCATGGGTTCGAATCATTTCCGGTATTCTTACGACGGGACCATCATTCCCGAAAAATATAACACGATCTACGTTTTTTATAATTTGGTCTCGAATTTTTCGGAGAAAGCGTTTTTGTCAGGAAACAAGGATTTTGACATATCGCAGCAATACAAGGAATTGACCTTGCATGCGGAATATCCGACACTCTATAATATGATTGATGCGCAGCACCCTCATTATTTGACATTCGAAGAATTTGATGAATCTATTGAACCTGTTCAGTACAAACGGAAAGCATACATCGACAATTGCTTGTCCGAGTTGATGAACAACCCCGATAACCGCATCGATGCAAACAAGATCACTACCGAACTGTACGAGCTGACGGATACGGAAAAAATGATTGAAGATTATCGAGAGTTTGTTCGCAAGATTTTTGAATCCGGCGAAGTCATTTATGGAAATTAAAGCCGGCCTTTGTTTACCTTATCTTTGTTCATTTACACCCTTTTTGTGAAATGCTATTGAACTTGAAACGTAAAGACGTTATTATGTAAATATATACGAGTGTCAAGGATTTCAAGTACTTCGTATTAAAATCGGAAGCCGGGAGTGAAAAATTTGGATTTTGATGTTGTCGCAATTGACATTACATCGTCAATGCCGAGTATATGTATCGGAAACATAAATAAAGCCGGTCAGATTCAATCAAAAGCGCAAGTTTGCGTCGAGTGCAGCGGGATTAAAAAAGGTGTCATAGAAGATCTTGAAACCGTTACCGTATCCTTATCTCAAATGATCAAAGCCGTTAAAACCCAATATGGAATCGATACAAGATCCGCTTTTATTAATGTTCCCTGCTACATGTGCAAAATCAGCTACCATTCGGTTACCGAAGATATATACAACAAAGAAATTGACGATGAGATTGTTCAGAAAATAAAGAGTAAGCTTTTATCCGCGCCAAGGCATGAAGGTTATACGGTTATCGATATTGCGTTAACCAAGTTTATGTTGGACAGCAATTTGGAAACGCGGGATCCTTTAGGAAAATTTGCGAACCGGTTATCCGCTTCTGCAAATATCATATCGATAAAAACAGAGTATTTCGAAATTTTGAAGAATCTGTTCGAAAAGCTGGGCATGCAAATGGACGGAATTGTGATGAATACATTAAGCGGGCTTTCCTTGTTGCCCTTTTCGGACAGCGAAAGATCGAATGTGGTCGTCCTTAATATTTCACGGGAAATAACCGACATCACGGTGTGCCAATTCGGTAAAATTGCCTATGTGGATACCATTTTTGCCGGAGCAAAGAACATCATAAAGGATGTTTCCATTGGACTGAATATCAGCCCGGAAGACGCTGAAAAGGTACTGCGGAATTATCCCATTGCCGATCCCCAATACATAATCCAAGATATAGAAAATTCAGTAAAAACAGCTTCCGGTGAGAGCATTACTTTTATGCTGTCCGATATGGTCACCTTCGTTCGGGATCGAATATTGGATATTTATGATATATGTTTGGAACGGTTAGAACAGGAGGGAATTCTTCTGTCTAAGGATTACAAAATCTGCATATACGGATCCGATATTGAGAAATATTCCGGCTACATGGATTTGGCTCAGCAGGTTTTTGACATAAAAATCAAAAAGATACCCTATGCCTTGTTTGAAGTGGAAGATATATGCTATGGAGCCGTCTGCGGAATGATACGGTACATATCCCAGCACCCCTTGTTAAGGAAAGAAAGCAAATTGCACGTAAAGCACGAGCCGGTGTTCCGCAAGAAAAAGTCTTCTTTATTGAAAAAGTTTATAGGTTTCTTGAAAATCGATTGATTTTACTTCTAACTTAACGTAATAATCTATGCAAGAAGTATAATTTATAAATATGAGTGGAAGTAAAAGCGATTTTGAGGATAGATAAAAGGTAAAGTTGAAGAGGAGGAGTTTACGTGCTTGAATTTGATTTTGATACGGAACGTTTTGCCCAGATTAAAGTAATAGGAGTTGGCGGCGGCGGTAATAATGCTGTAAACAGAATGATTGACATGGGATTACGAGGTGTCGAGTTTATCGCGGTTAATACGGACAAGCAATCGCTGTTTCAATCCAAAGCCAATACAAAGATACAAATAGGGGATAAAATTACAAAGGGACTTGGAGCAGGTGCGAATCCTGAAATCGGTGAAAAATCCGCGGAAGAAAGCAAAGAAGAAATCGCTCAAGCAATAAAAGGAACCGATTTGGGTTTTGTTACCGCAGGTATGGGGGGAGGAACAGGAACCGGTGCTATTCCCGTTATTGCTCGTATTGCCAAAGAGATGGACATTCTGACCGTCGGAGTCGTTACGAAACCCTTTACTTTTGAAGGACGCAGAAGAAAACTCAATGCCGAAGAAGGGTTGGAAAAGCTGATACAAGAAGTGGATACGCTTATCACGATACCGAACGATCGATTATTGCAAATTTCCGATAAGAAGACACCGATCGTGGATGCCTTTAAAATGGCGGACGATGTATTACGTTTAGGGGTTCAAAGTATTTCCGACCTTATTGCCGTGCCCGGCCTTGTCAATTTGGACTTAGCCGACGTTAAAACCATTATGATGCGTTCCGGTATCGCTCATATGGGTATCGGTCGTGCATCCGGCGACAGCAGAGCGGAAAAAGCCGTTAAGACGGCAATCGAAAGTCCCTTGCTTGAAACCTCCATTACCGGTGCAACTCGCGTTCTGATTAACATTTCCGGCGGACCGGAATTAAGCTTAAACGAAGTCTACGAAGCTTCGGAACACATTTACAACTTGGTGGATCCGGAAGCGAATATCATTTGGGGAGCCGGAATTGACGAAAGCTTAGGAGACGATGTAGCCATTACGGTTATTGCTACGGGCTTTAATGAAAAAGACAGCAAGCTGCTCTTATTCGACGATAAGGAAACAACCCGTAAGCAACCGGAACCCTCCCGAACTTCGGCACAGGAACAAGCACAACAGCAACGGCAACCGCAACAGCAGCCTTATCAAGCACAAAAACAACCCTCAAAAGAAAGCGGTTACGGTTTGAAGACAACATTTAGCGACAGCGAATTGGAAATACCGCCTTTCTTAAGAAATACAAGAAGAAGATAACGAATACATAGCAGCAATTATTGCAATACAAGCATTGTCTTTTCGGAGATAATGCTTTTTTCATGTTCTTTTCTTTATCTACCGACTCAACATTAAGGGAAATATTCCATGAAATACCATGTATGCTACAATGGACTTGTACGATTAAAGACAGCGGGTGTACTTCGGTGACATTGTATTTAGACGTGATTTTTATTGAAAATTTGGTTATAAATTTCTTTTTGCTGAAAGCGGTTACCCTTCTTTTGGGGATAAAGTGCAACAACATCCGATTGTTGGCCGGCGCTTTAATCGGAAGTCTTTATGTGGTTGCCATGATTCTATGGCCCGAGCGTATATTCTTTCATTTCTCATCGAAATTCCTTTTGTCCGTCGTTATGGTTTCGGTATCCTTCAAGCCTAAATCATTAAAAATATTTATAAAATCATTCGTCATTTTCCTATTAGGAACCTTTGCTCTTGCCGGAATAATGATGGCTTTGGATATGTCGTATTCGACTGTACAAATCGGGAAGATCCTTGTCTCGCTGCTGCTTTTGGTCATGATTTTTTTACTTATTCGAGAGTGGATCATGAAAAAATACAAAAATTGCGAATACCAAGTACGGATATGGTTCTTGGATCGGCAAATTACCCTTCCGGCATTGGTGGATACCGGAAACTTTTTAAAAGAACCGGTGACTCGCATTCCGGTTGTTATCGTAGATATGAAAGCTCTGGAAGAATTTTTACCGGAGGATATGTACAAAATGCTCAGTGAAAACAGGTGGACCGAAGAAGAAAAAGAAGATACGAACGAGTACTGGCGTATACGCATTCGTTTCATACCTTACAACACCTTGGATCAAGAAAGCCGCGTTATGATGGGGTTTGAGGCGGATTACGTGGATATATGGGGAGGTGATTTGCCTGAAACAAGAAAGAAAGCCGTTATCGGATTTTCCAACAAGGAACTGAGCAAAAGCAAAGGCTTTCAAGCGTTAATCAATCCTTCTTTGATGGATTGATAAGGATTGTTGTATTACTCGATAATATTTTTTCTGTTGTTGTCATAAGTATATATAAGGGATTTTAGAAGAGAGGGAGAAGTCATGATTAAAGTTTTTTTCGATAAGATAATAAAACGCATCAAAAGTATGTTTGTTCGGTTTCTCTATTACCTTAACGGCAATGAAATATTACCGCCTCCTTTGACTAAAGATGAGGAAGACGAACTGATCGAGAAAATTGACGACCC
>JAAYHZ010000251.1 GCA_012744235.1 Clostridiaceae bacterium | reverse complement strand
CGATTAAGTTATACGGTGTCAATTTACACCACGACGGCGGCTGTGTCGGCAGTGCATTTTTCCCCGAGCTATGGAGAGAACGTTTAACGGATTTGAAAAAACTCGGCCTAAATGCAGTGCGTACAAGCCATAATCCCCAAGCTTCTCTGTTCTACGATTTGTGCGACGAGCTTGGTATCATGGTAATCAACGAGCTTTACGACAAATGGTATTCCGGATCCTACCATTCTCATTTTTGGAATCGATACAAAGAAGACGTACGTGCCTTTGTCGAACGGGACCGAAATCATCCCTGCGTCATCCTATGGAGCGTAGGAAACGAATTGAGTAACCAAGGTTTGCCTGACTTTTACGATCCTTTGGATAAGCTTGTGACGGAGGTTAAAAAATACGACTCCGGTCGGCCGGTCAGTGTGGCTTTGCATCCCCATGCTTGGCCGGATGAAATAAAGAATAAAACGAGCGATGAAAAAGCGGCTGTAACGGCCGAAATCTTTAAGCATACGGATCTTCTTATGTGCAATTACCAAGAGCAATGGTACGAAAAATACCATATGCTCGCCCCCGATGCTTGTATCATAGGGTCCGAAACATACCATTGGTATACCGGTAATGGCGAATCCCATGAAGGCAAATACGAGGTTCATCCCTTCCGGTATGTAAAAAACCTTCCCTATGTCTTGGGCGGTTTTTATTGGGCGGGTTATGACTACAGAGGCGAATCCCTATGCCGTCCGGCAAGAGGCTGGACATCAAGTCTTTTTGATATCGCGGGATTCATGCGTCCCCAAGGGATGTTAGCAAAAGCCTATTGGAGCGATGACCCTTCGCTTTATGTTACGGCCATCGATCCGAATCCCTCCGAAAGGTATGAACGTCCTAGCTGGAGTTTTCCGCCTTGCGCCGACCACACCATGCTTGACTACAAGGACGGCGATACGGTTGAATTCTTAATTTTTACGAATTGCGGGACAATCGATGTCTACCAAGGCGGAAGATTTCAATGTACATTTAAGCGTCGTATCGACGACGAATATTGGGTACGTTTCCATTTAAAATGGGATTCTGCTGCCGATATTACGGTGATCGGAAAAAATGAAGGAAAAGAGGTCTGCAGACATTCCATCGGAAGGCATGCCCTACCCGAGAAAATCCGCGTAACCTTAAGCAAATCGAATCTTACCATGAGAGCGGACGATGTATGCGTTGCAAGGATTTTTCTTTTGGATGAGCGCGGAAGGCTTTGCGTCTCAACGGACCGCACGGTACACATCGAGCTTGAAGGATTGGAGCTTCTCGGCATCGATAACGGCGATCCTGCAAACCGCCGATCCTATACGGACCCAACCATCCGAACCTTCGGCGGACGATGCATGCTGATGGTCCGCGGTAAAAAGAAAGGTTGCGGAATTTTATCCATAGAAGCGGAAGGTGTTCCTTTCAAAGAGACGGCAACAATTTATGTGGTATAACCGACAAGGCCGGAAAACAAAATATTGTATGTATTATTGAATGTTCCTTTGAAATATGAGAAAATCAGAAACGAACACGAATGTAAAAGGAGTAATTAACCATGGGTAATGGCAACACGGAAATTAAAAAGGTTACGATTAACGGTTCCTTCGGTTCAAGAGTCATGGTAGCGATGCCGAGAAACAAATACGCAAACACGTATGTTCACCACGATATCGACTCGATTTCTTTCGTTGTGGAAGCGTCTCCCGGAGCAAAGATTTTCATCAACGAAAAACAAATCGAAGCATCCGTTCCTTCTTTCGAAACTTCTTTAGAGTGCGGACGCAATTTATTTAAAATAAAGGCCGTTTCTCCGGACGGCGATTCCGAACATTCCATAGAATTAAAGGTATTTCGAGCCTTCCCTTCTCCGGTATGGAAAAAAGTCATCGATCATGCGCCTTGGGTTCCGCGAGATTCGGCCGGCGAACTGGTATACAAAAATAGAATATGGCTTTTCGGCGGTTATATTCCTCAAACGGTCAACGATGTTTGGAGCACATCCGACGGAATAGAATGGATACGACATAACGATGTTCCTTCCTCCGTAGGAATCGATATACCGGTTGCATTGAACTACAAGGACAAGATTTATCTGTTTGACATCGCCGGAATTCTTTACTCCACCACGGATGGTAATACTTGGGAGGTCGTTTCGGACCAAACTCCCTTTACGGGAAGACACCATATGGGCGGTGCCGTATTCCAAGGCAAAATGTGGGTTATGGGCGGCGTGAAAGACAAAACCATATACAACGACGTATGGTCGTCTACGGACGGTGTGAACTGGACTTTGGAGTTGGAAGAAGCGCCGTGGTGCAAACGTCAGATCCATCATACTCCTTTGGTTTATGACGATAAAATGTGGTTGTTTGGCGGCGGTGTCATGGGATCCTCTTATTTCCCCTTCATAGCATACAATGACGTTTGGTGCACCTCTGACGGTATTCATTGGGAACTGAAAACCGCGAACGCACCTTGGCCTGCAAGAATATGGGGATCTACCGTTGTGTACAAAAACAGAATGTGGATGATCGCAGGCTATCGATCCGAACCGGAAAGCCGTCATTTCGGAGACGCTTGGTACTCCGTCGACGGTGCCAACTGGACCGAGTTTAAGCAGCATGCAAGCGATTGGAAAAAAGCAAGCGGTACTGTACCGGTCACCGTAGAAACTCCCATGTGGGAAGATCGCCACGAGTCTTCCGTGACAGTCCTAAACGATACTTTGTATCTAATGGGCGGTATGATCTGGCCTTTGAGAAACGATGTTTGGAAACTGAAAATCGACGCTCTTTGCTTTTTGACACAGCCGAGGTTTGAAAGCTATGTAGATTGCCTGTACGAGTATCATGCCTTTGCCGACTTTGCGGCAAGCGGACAAAAGGCGAAGTATCGCTTAATTAATCCTCCGGAATGGCTTTCCATCGATTCCGATACGGGACGTGTTTACGGCATACCGAAGGAACCTTTCCACTCCACGGTAACCATCGAAGCATACGATGATTTCGGTGAAACGGCAAGACAGGAATACTTCCTTGATATTGTTCCTTTAAATTGATGAAAAACAAAAAAGACGCTTCTTTCTGATTTTTTAATCGGAAAGAAGCGTAGTATAGTGAAAGTAAAGTAGTAGTGATAAAGTAGTAGTG
>JAAYHZ010000250.1 GCA_012744235.1 Clostridiaceae bacterium | reverse complement strand
GGCGGTACCATGTTGGAGTACAAGATCGTAGAAAAGGCGCAGTTTACGGTGATGGGGAAGTAGAAAACCTTTTACCCCGAAACGGCATACGAAATGATCCCGAAATATTGGAATGAACATTTCAATAGCGAAGACGGTAAATTTGTTTGCGGAATGTACGGCATATGGGCGGACGGCGACGGGACAAAATTCGACTATATGATTGCCGACAATTATCTTCCGTGGAACGAGGTCCCCGAAGGCTTCGAAACGAGAGTGATCCCCGCGGGAACATGGGCGGTGTTCCCCTGCAGAGGAAGGCTTCCGAAATCCTTGCAGGATGTAAACACGAGGATTTGGAGCGAATGGCTTCCGAGCTGCAAGGAGTATAAGCTTGGAGGAAAATATATCGTGGAAATGTACACTCCGCCTACGGATAACCCGGACGATCAATATTGCGAGATTTGGCTGCCGGTAGAAAAAATCTAAAGAGTGTATACCCCCGAAGTGCGACGGAAAAGCATGGAGGGGGTTTTCTTTTGTCGATTTTCTCGAACGTTTAAAAAATATTTATTCTTCCTATTCCCGTCCGCCGGTATAATGGGAAACAAAGACGAATGAAATAAAGAAAAAACGTAATACGGGAGTTAAAAGTAAAAATGGAAATCGTACTTGTAAGACACGGAGAATCCTTAGGAAATATTGTGGACTACGATTGCCCGGATCCGGAATTGACGGAGCAGGGATTACGGCAAGCCCGGCTTTTGGCGAAGCGGTTGGAAAACGAGCATTTTGATCATATTTTGTGCAGTCCCTTAGTCCGTGCCCTGGAGACCGCATGGATCGTATGCTCCAATCGTGAAACCAAGCCGGAGGTTCATTTTCACTTACGAGAGGTGCGAGGCTTGGATAAGCATACGGGCATTCCCGGAAAAGTGCTGAAAGAGCGTTTCCCGGGCATACGGCTGATGGATGAGATCTTGGACTCGGACCAAGGCTGGGTCGATCCCGGGAATGAAACAAGAGAAACCGGATACATACGGGCAAAATACATGGTCGAGTATATCAAGGACAGATTCCAAGAAAGCGAAAGGATTTTGATTGTTGCTCACGGAACCTTTAACGGTCTTTTCATCTCCGCCCTGCTGGGGCTTGATCCTGCAAGCGGTATCCGCTTTGCTCAGCACAATACGTGTTTAAACGGTTTTCGCATTGAAAACGATCAGTGCAAGGTGCTTTACATAAACGATCATAGCCACTTAAAGTCCGATGCCAATTCCTAAAGAGGCCGTCCCGGGAGGAAAAGGGAACATGAAGATCGTCTCCATGAAGGAAAGCACGGCTTTTGTAAAAGCAAAAGTAAAAGAATTTCCGAAAGCCAAAAGACTTCCTCTCTATTCGGTTTGGAAGAAAGCCGAAAAAATTGTAACCTTCGTATTATTTATCGTATCCATGTACTTCGCCGTTCATTATTTTCAAATGTACCGACAGGATGCGATGCCTTTTTTCAATATCATATACGCCAATCCGTATGGACGAACGATTCTTGCAATCACGGGCTTTACCGCAATTAAAATTGAAATTTTTAAGCCTTTTGCAAATCATATTATACAATAGATTTTTACTTGCAACAAAACGGAACAGCCGAGGATAAGTTCGGCCCGGCTGTTCGTATCTTGTTTTTCTTAAATTCTTTATTATCCAAACAACTTCTTTTTTCCGCTGTTGAAGGCGTCGTATACTTTTTGATCGATTCCGATTTTAAAGGGCCCTTTGTTTCCGTATTCCAAGAAGCTGTCCACCTCGTACCCGCCCTCGGGTATCAGCTTGTCCGTAGGAATGTAGGCGATGGCATCGGAATATCCGGAGAATATTACTTTTATGTTTTCCAGCGCTTTTGTTACGATTTCTTCCACTTCGTAGCAGGGTTCTCCTCCCGTATGGGCAATGCACAGATCCGATGAAAGCTTCAATATTCCGCCGTGCAGGATCACGGTGCTTTCCATGGTATCGTAGTTTTCAAGAATTCTTATGGCGTTACGATCCAATAAAGGCTTTGAAGGCCTTTTGCCGATAGCGTTTTGGAAATATTCTCTCGGTGCCGGCTCGACTTCCAAAGGAATCTCAAACTCGACTCCGCCAAGGTCCAAGTCCACTTTGGAAAACGGTTGATTTAATATGGCTTTTGTTATCTTGCTTTGCAATATCATTGCCATTTCGTCGATTTCATCGTATGTCGTCCGTACATATCGATCTCCTCTTGAAGATATGTTGGTCTTTACATTTCCGCCGGAGCCTTGTAAGAATACGGCGGTACATCCGTAGAATGTATCTTCCAGCTTATGGCACAGCCTGCCCGGGTATTCGGAGCTGATTTCCAACAGATCCGGGTATGTGGCGGGATGGCAAGAGTAGCATACCATAAGGATGCGTATTCTCCCCTTTTTATCGCATACTTTTAGAATATCCACCATGCTGTCTTTCGGTCCTAACGGATTCGGACGGTTTTGGATGGTACCGTCATCCATAAGCCGACGCCTATTGATGTTCAAGAAATATTCTTCTACGGCGGTATAGGACATTTCGCCTTCAAAGGTATTGGCAAAGGCTCTGTCGATGCACCTTTCCAATCTTTCCTTTAAGAAGTCTTCGTATTCTTGGGATACGTGGTCATCATCGTATCCGAAGCAAGAAGGCGCGTTATGGTTGTGAGAATGATTCACCACAACTTGTTCCTTCGGCACATTGTATTTCTTGTTTGCGTATTCTTTTGCCCAAAGGAAAAAGGTTCTGTTGTGAAACAACAAATCGGTAGCAATGATCAGGCCTTTTGTTTTGTCGTCTTGCAGAACCACCGCTTTGACGTAAACGTCGTCATGAATGCCTTCAAAGGGGTATCCGAAAGCACCGGTACAAGAAATATTGGTTTTAAAATACGGGGTTATCAGTTCTTTTGCCACTCCAAAAATCATGTTGAGATCCTCCCGTGGATTGATCCTTAGAATTTATCGATTTATCAAGGAATTTCGAGCATACATACATCATATCGTTAACGCCTTTGCCCTTCAATAACAATAAACGAGGGTTCTACAAAATTCATTTGCAACATTCGGCAATTTTTTTTGATGAAAAAAGGCTTAAGGAAAGACGGCGGAAGACACTTTCCGGCTCTTTGTTCTTAACTTTCCCCCAACTAAATGCCCGAATTTGCGGAAGAACCTCCGCCGCAACGGAAATATTTACACTCTTTTAAACTAATCATCCCACCTGTCAATTAAAACGGTTCCGTTGTATAATTCTGCCGGATCGGATTCGCTATTATTCCAAACGTTGGCCTTCGTCCATTGCAAATCTCCTGCCGAATCGCCCGAAGATATCGTTACCGTACTATTTGCTTTTAAAATATAATTTGCAGGAAAGTTGAAAACTTGATTTCCCTTTACGGAAACCAATCTCCAACCGGTCATATTGATATCATTCGAGGTATTGTTCCTAATGGTTAATATCTCTGCTTTTTTATCCACTTTCACTATTTCTACAGTCTTTGTGCTTGTTATCGGTGCCGTTGTTGCCGATGTAGTTACGACCGGAGTCGTTACGGCCGGTGTCGTAACAGCGGGTGCACCTGTTGATCCTCTACCGTCTATATCGGTGTCAATCGTAGAAAATGCAATAGAAGACCCGTTCGTCACAGCTATAATCGTACCGTCCTTGTCGCTTATGTAAATTTCCTCGACACCGTAAGTTATAAAGCGATTTAAAACAATGTTATCCGGGTGTCCGTAAGAATTATTGGCACCGACGGATATGACTACATACCGAGGGCCGGCTTTATATACGAACTGTGCAGTGCTGCTTGTACCGGACTCATGAAGGC
>JAAYHZ010000249.1 GCA_012744235.1 Clostridiaceae bacterium | reverse complement strand
TATCGGCACCTTTCGGAAGCGGGAATAAAAGGTAAGGTTCTCAACCCGAGATTCTTAAAGCCTTTGGATCGGGAATTTTACGAAACAAAGGTGATGGATTCAAAAATGATCGTTTTTATGGAAGAGACCATTGAAGAAGGAAGCTATTCCCAATCGGCAACCGTGCAATTGTTAAAATGGGGCTATAAAGGGAAAATCATGAGCTTCTCTTTGGAAAACGTCATTATACCTGCAGGCCCTCGTGATACCATTATTCGTGAGTACGGCTGGAAAACGGAACGGATTATCGAGGCCGTACAAAAAGAAATATTCGGTTAAGTAAGACTTTTTCCCTGATTTGTTATTTTTCCTGCCTATGATATAATATGAAAAAGCGAATAAAAAACTTGCCCCCTCGGAGGAAATCTTGAACACCGGTATATTTGGGAATAATTTAAGAGATTCGGAAGGATACTTTCGAAAAAAAGTAGAAGAATTGCTCATAAAAAAAGGAATCCGTGTCCTGTTCAGCGGCGAAATCCATAACGGCGATTTGGATGTCGGCAAGTTCGCCTCGGAACTGGATTTTGTCATATGCATCGGCGGAGACGGTACGCTTTTAAATGTCGCGCGAAGAGTCCATCGGTATCAAATCCCCATATTGGGTATCAATTTGGGAAGCTTGGGTTTCTTGACAAATGTAGAGCGTTCCGATACGGAAAATGCCGTTGACCGAATATTAAAGGGCGAATACTTGATAGAAACAAGAATGATGTTAGACGGAGCCGTCTACCGAGAAGGCCGTTTGATTTATCAAGATACGGCTTTAAATGATATTGTCATTAAAAACGACATTAATTCCAAGATCATTCATATTAAAGCCTATTATGACAATTTGCTGATTGACAATTACCCCGGAGACGGTTTGATTGTCTGCACTCCTACGGGCTCTACCGCCTATTCCTTATCCTGCGGAGGACCTATCGTTGAACCGGTCACCGGGCAAATTACCATAACGCCCATATGCCCTCATATTCTTTTTGCCCGTTCATTTGTCACCTCCGGCCAACGAATTATTCGAGCCGTTATCGATGAAAACGAAGATTTCGAATGCATCGTTAAATTTGACGATAAAGAAACCTTTAAATTAAGGGGACGTGACGAAGTCATTTACAAAAAATCCGAAAGCTGTGTGAAAATTATCGTCATCGATCAAGTGAATTTCTTTGATGTTTTAAGACAAAAACTATATAACCGAGGAGAGGATCTGAGAAGGAATGAAAGAAAAAAGACATAGCGCCATTATCGAAATTGTTCAAAAATACGAAATCGAGACGCAAACCGAACTGGCGGACATTCTGAATCGACACGGATTCGAAGTGACTCAGGCTACCGTTTCAAGAGACATTAAGGATCTTGGTCTGACAAAGATTCCGACCCCTTCGGGAAAATACATCTATGCATTGCTTCCTGACGGCAAAAGCGACCCCTCCGTCGGAAGAAATACGGTGTTAAAGGAAGCCTTCGTGAACATGGACAAAACCGGCAATCTGATTGTTTTAAAAACAAAACCCGGCATGGCCCAAGCGGTCGCTTCCATTATCGATTCTATCGAGGATAAGGACAAGCTGGGAACCATAGCGGGAGACGACACTCTTTTGATTATTTGCAGAACCGACGAGGCCTGTAATCGAATCTACAACGAGTTGGCAGGTATGGTAAGTTGACATGTTGACAAAGCTATTCATACAAAACATCGCTCTGATTAAGGACTTGAGCATAACGTTTAAAAAAGGCTTGAACATTATAACCGGGGAGACCGGGTCGGGTAAATCCGTTATGATCAATGCAATTAAAGCCGTAATCGGAGATCGCGTATACAGAGAAATGATACGAACCGGCTCCGAGACGGCTACGGTGGAAGCGGAATTCCTGCCGAAGCCGTACATAATCGATGCCGTTCGCGAATTCGGCATTGATGCGGAGTATGATCGGCCTTTGGTTTTGTATAGAGAAATTCATCGGTCCGGCAGAAACGTATGTAAAATCAACGGAACATCCGTAACGGTAACCGATTTGTTTAAAACGGGTACTCTTCTTGTGGATATTCACGGTCAATTCGACAGCAGAAATTTGGTTTCACCGGAAACCCATATCCATGTGCTGGATCAATTCGGACAATCAAAGATCGAAGATCTAATGGAAAAGTATAGGACTCGGCTGGATCTGTTCAGAAATACGATTCAGCAGTTAAAGCGTTATGCCTTAAGCGAGACCGAATTGGAAAGAAAGATCGACATGTTGGAATACCAGGTCAACGAAATCGAATTCGCTTCCTTGAAGGAAAACGAGGAAGAAGAGCTGAAGGAAAAAAGAAGCCTTTTAATTAATGCGGAAAAAATATTAAACGCTCTGCAATCCGCACATGAGATGTTGTTTGGAAGCGAAATGAACGCCGCGTCCTTAATACACCAAGCGGTTTCTCAAATCTCCTCCGTTTCCGATTTTAAAAAAGAGTTTCGGGAAATGGAGGAATCGTTAAGAGAAATTACGTACAATTTGGAGGATTTAAAGTACACGTTAATGGATTCGCCGGATCTCATCGAATTCAGT
>JAAYHZ010000248.1 GCA_012744235.1 Clostridiaceae bacterium | reverse complement strand
TGCGCATCACGTAGCCTTTTGCTTCAAGAGAATCAATAACACGAGAGGCGGCGGCTTTTCCGATATCCAATTGCTCCGCAAGCTGTTCCTGTCGAAGGCCGTTGCTGCCGGTCAGAAGGATGTATAACATGTCGCCTTCGGCACCGGATAAATTCAAGGGCTCTAAATTTTTGTTGATGGTTTTTCTTGCGGTTCGAATTACGTTTTTCATGGCCAGCCACATATCCCGGATGTATAACATGATAAAAAGACCTCTGTTTCCAATAAGATTGAATATATTATAGCGTCGGATAGTTGACTAGTCAACTATCCGAAAGCCAATGAAGGCGAAGGACAATAAAAAAGCATCTTTTTACCGGTTATCGTAAGAAAAATACGGCATGAAAATGACTTGTTATCCTCATCTTGTGAAGGGACAACGGTAAAATATCTATATATTCCTATAATAAAAGATGGCAAGCTGGGTCCGGTCTCGAAGGTTCAGCTTGTCCAGTATGGTGCTGATGTAGTTTCGAACGGTGCCTTCCCCTAAAAACAGGGTTTCGGAGATTTCCTTGTTGGAAAGCCCCTTTGCCACCAAGGTCATGATTTCGATTTCCTTGTCGCTTAAATCGAACCTTTTAAAATCCTTAGGAGCCTTCGCGCCGAAGGCGGGAAGTTTGCTCATAATTTCGTCTCCGAAGACGCGCTGTCCTAAAAAGACGGCCTTGACGGAAGGAATGATGCTTTGGTAGTTTTGCTTTAGGATGTATCCTTTGGCACCGATTTGAAAGGCTTTGGCAATGTATTCGTAGTCGGAAAATGTGGTTAAGAACAATATTTTGGCATTGGGATCGTCTTTTAAAATGCTTTCCGCCGCTTCTAACCCCGTCATACCGTCCATCCGGATATCCATTAAAAGAACGTCCGGTTTCATTTGCCGGTAAAGAGAAAGGGCTTCCGAACCGCTGTTGCCCGTTCCCGCCACCTTTATATCCGGGTCCGATTCCAAAATAATTTTCAATGAAGACGTTACTAAGGGATCGTCATCGATAATGACTGTTTTCATTCTTGTTTCTCCTTCGGAATGGTAATAAATATTTGAAAACCTTGGTCAACGGAAATATTCATATGACCGTGAAAGGACTCTACCCGGTCCGCCATGTTTTTTAAGCCCAACCCTTCATCGGTTCGGTATTCCTTTACGTGCCCGTTGTCTTTTATGACCAATTGGTAGAAGGCGGGGTGCTCCCGAAACGTTATAGAGACGTAAGTGGCGTCGGAATGCTTGGCAACATTGGCCAAAGCCTCCTTGACAATGGCGATGAAGGCGTACTTTAATTTTTTATCCTGATTGCTATTGAAAGAATAATCGTAGCGGACCTCGCAAAATTGAAACCGGTCTATGATTTTCTCGATTTCCAGATTCAAATCGATGGATTGGTCGTAAATATCATGGACGCTTTGGCGTATATTGTCCATGGCTTGGGTCAGGGTGCGGTTTAGGGTTTCCAAGCCTTCTTTTATCCCTTTGTCCTTTGCTACGGTTTGAAGGGCCGCCGTCTGCAGAATCGAGCCGGACAGAAGATGACCCACATTGTCATGGATTTCCCTGGCAATGCGGTTTCGCTCATTTAAGGTGGCGATGGCAAGCTCGTCGTCTTGTCGGGCGATTAAATCTCGTTTTTGCTCCTCAAGGAGCCGGGACATCTCCAAGGTTTTGTCGGATAGGATGCTGCACTGCCGTTTATAGTCAATTTTCTTTTGGGTGCGGCAGCGGAGCAAGAGGGAGAAAAACAGCATACTTGCAACCGTCGCGGTTACGGGAAGAGGAGCATTTTGGGCAAAAAGAACAAAAGGAGCGATGGCTACAAGATTTACGGCTTGGTATTTATTGAATATCATGTCGTACGCAATAACCGGAAGGTAAAGGACCAAAGGGGGATAAAGAAGGCATAAAACGGAGTAAAAAACCGTTATTAGGACCTTTACGATCTCCTTGTCGAAATAGCTGAGGAACGTGCCGAAGGACACAGCCGTAAGGACGACGGCCACCCGGCTTTCAAATGCATTTTGGCAAAGATAAAAGACCAGGCAGCATAAGAATAGAACGGTTTTATCGATTAAATTCTCCGTATGCATCTTAAAACCTCATGTCCAATAACGTTTTTTTCATTGTAACACGATCTTGTGACATTTGTCATCTTGAGAATATGATGGAAGACACTGTTATCGGGTATCCGGGAACCGTAAAATGAGGATGTAAGATACGAAAAGCAAAAAGGAGGATACCTATTCATGGTTATAAACGTTAAAAACTTAGTGAAGCGTTACGGAGATTTGGTAGCGCTGGACCACTTATCGTTTCAGGTAAAAGAAGGAGAGATTTTCGGTCTTTTAGGTCCGAACGGCTCCGGGAAAACCACGGCCATCAATTGCATATTGTCCTTGTTGGAATATGAAAGGGGCGACATTGAGATTTTCGGAAAGCCCATGACACCGGATGCTTACGACATCAAGCGCCAAATCGGCATCGTCATGCAGAACGTAGCGGTATACACCGAGCTGACCGTTTATGAAAACATCGATTACTTCTGCGGCTTGTATGTTCCGGACAAAGCCTTAAGAAAAAAGCTTGTGCAAGAAGCCATCGAATTTACGGGTCTGAACGATTTTTCCCGGTTCTATCCGAAAAAACTAAGCGGAGGCCTTTTACGCCGATTAAACATCGCTTGCGGAATTGCCCACAAACCGAAGCTTATCTTTATGGATGAACCCACCGTTGCCATTGACCCGCAAAGCCGAAACCGAATTTTGGACGGCATAATGGAACTGAATCGACAGGGGGCTACCGTCGTGTATACCTCTCACTACATGGAAGAAGTGGAGCAAATTTGTTCGAGAATCATGATTTTAGACAAGGGAAAGGCCATTGCCTTAGGAACGAAGGAGCAATTAAAGGATATGATCACCTTAGGCGAAAAGATTACCGTAGAAGCCTTTTCCATTACCGACGAGCAAATTCAAAGCCTTAAGAGTATCCCCAACGTCTTGTCGGTACATTATTCCGGAAATCTTTTGGTGATTCAATCCGGAAAAGGCCGAAACAATTTGGAAGCGGTATTGGATTTCATAAAGAAAGAAGGAATTCAATTCGGGAAGATCTATTCCGAGCTGCCCACATTAAACGACGTTTTCCTTGAAATCACCGGAAAAGAATTACGAGATTAAGGAGGGTCCTATGTTTGCACATATATTCAAGTATCGAATGAAATGTCTTTTGAAAGACAAAGAAACAATGTTTTGGACATTGCTGTTCCCTCTGGCATTGGGCATATTCTTCAACTTGGCCTTTTCCGGTATCGGTAAAGGCGAAACCTTTCAAACCATCCCCGTAGCGGTTGTGGATAACGAGGAATACCGTAACGACACCGTCTTTCAGACGATACTTCAAGAGGTTTCCTCGGGAGAAGACCCTCTGTTTCATCTTCATGTCGTATCGGAACAGGTTGCGTCAAAAATGCTGGAGGATAATCAAATATCCGGATACTTTGTGGCCGGATCGCCCGTTACCATGGTGGTGAAGACAACCGGTATGAGGCAAAGCATCATCCGAAGCTTTTTGGATACGTATATCCAAAACATGTCCCTTGTATCCACCGTTATGCAAAAGAATCCGAAAGCGTTAAAGGCCCTGACCGATGATTTGTTTCATACCGTTTCCTACCTCAAGGAGGTATCGGCAACGGATGCAAAACCGGATAACGTGGCAAGCTACTATTACGTTTTAATTGCCATGGCTTGTTTTTACGGCGGATTCCAAGGATCGCGAGACATATCGGATATCCAGGCAAACAATACCGACACGGCGGCACGGCTGAATTTGACTCCCGTAAGCAAAATGAAAACGTTCCTCGTGTACATGTCCGCGTCTCTTTTGATCCACTATATCAAGATGTTGCTTTTGCTTTCCTTCTTGGTCTTTGTCATAAAGGTGAACTTCGGCGGAAAGGTGGGATTCATCCTGCTTACCACGCTATTAGGATCGATTGCCGGCTTATCCTTCGGTGCCTTTGTATCCGCACTTTTGAAAAAGTCCGAAGGGATCAAGATTGCCGTTATTGTCGGTACGTCCATGCTGATGTCGTTCCTAGCCGGGATGATGTACCAAGGCATGAAATACATCATTCAGCGAAACGTACCCGTATTGTCCTACTTAAATCCCTTGAATCTGTTGACGGACGCTTACTACAGCTTGTATTACTACGACACCTATACAAGGTATGCCGTCAACATGGGCTGTTTGGCCTTGTTTATCCCGGTATTCTGCATCGGCACTTATCTTATTGTAAGGAGGCGAAAATATGCAAGTCTTTAAGCTTAGTCTGAAAATTTTCAAAAAGAGTATACCTATGATGGCCATTTATCTTTGTGTATTCCTTATGGTTTCCATGATCATGACATTCAGCATGACCAAGGACACAAAGCAGGAGACCTCCTTCAACAGATCGAAAACGCCCGTTGCGGTTATTGCGGAGGAAAATACTCCCTTAACGGAAGGTCTCATAGAAGAACTGAGTAAAAGCGCTTACTTCATGGAAATCAAGGATGATCCGAATGAAATCCAAGACACCTTGTATTACCGGTTTGCAACGTACATTTTAAGAATCCCCGAGGGATTTACCGAAGGGTTCTTAAACGGAGAAGAGGTGTCGTTAGAAAAAACCACGGTTCCCGATTCCTTTTCAAGCGTATACATCGATATGGCGATAGAAAAATACCTCAATGCCGTACGGCTTTATGTAAAGTACCTTGAAGGAGGAGACCTCGAACAGGCTTTGGAATATGCCAAAAAAGACATGGATAAAGAATCCGATGTGGTATTCAGTACGCCGGAGGAAGAAAGAACGGACCAAACCTATGCCAACTATTTCTTCAATTACATGACGTATTCACTTTTCTCCGTTATGATATTGGGAATCAGCGCCTTGATGTTAACCTTTAACGACAGCAATATCAAAAGGAGAAATGCATGCGCCCCTGTTCCGGGCTTTCGCGCCAACATTCAACTGTTCCTATCCATCCTGTTCTTTACCTTTGTTACTTGGTTGATTATGGTGGCGTTTTGTGTCCTTTTCAATCTGAGGGACAGTATGAGTAAGAATATGCTGTATTTCCTCTTGAACTCCGCCGTCTTTGCCGTTACGGGCGCAGGCACCAGCTTCTTGATCGGCAGCTTGGTTAAAAGCAAAGACGCCATACCTGCGGTTTCTAATATCGTAACCATAGGTATATCCTTCATCAGCGGGGTGTTTGTACCGCAGGATTTGATCGGAACGGGAGTCTTAAGATTGGCAAGCTTTACACCGGCATATTGGTATGTTCGGGGGAATAATATCATTGCGGGATTATCCAAGTTTACCTTCGAAAGCTTGGAGCCTGTTTTCAACGGCATGCTGATACAATTGGGATTTGCCGTAGCATTCTTAGGCATTGCATTGGTAACATCCAAAAAGAGACGATATGAAGCGTAGTATGGGAAAAATGAAAACCAAATACACACTGGAAAAGGGCTGTTGCATTAGAGGTTTTTAAACTTCTGATGCACTGCCTCTTTTTCAATATTTTACCTTGAATTTAAGGAATTTTAATTAATTTTAATCATCAAAGAAGCCGATTACTAAAAAAGGGTGCACTTAATACACCTTTTGTAATAATCGGCTTTTTCTTTAATTTGTTTTCACTTAAGCACTATTTTCAAATTGAAAAAGATGTGTACCGGTTCGTCCGGC
>JAAYHZ010000247.1 GCA_012744235.1 Clostridiaceae bacterium | reverse complement strand
GTCTTCCATAGCCGGATAAAGAATTTCTTCCACGCTTCGGTTTAAGCGGTGAATCTCGTCGATAAAAAGTACGTCGTGTTCCCCGAGATTGGTCAAAATGGCGGCCAAGTCTCCCGCCTTTTCAATGGCGGGGCCGGATGTAATCCGAAAGTTGACGCCCATTTCCGTTGCAATGATATTGGCCAAGGTGGTTTTACCCAATCCGGGAGGTCCGTATAAAAGAACGTGGTCTAGAGGCTCTCTTCTTTCCAAGGCCGCTTGAATAAATACTTTTAAATTTTCTTTTACCTTCGTTTGTCCGAAAAAGTCGTCCAGCTTTTTCGGTCGTAAACCGGATTCGTTCTTATCTTGTGTACCGGCGTTTGGATCCATTAACCGTTCATCCAAATCCATCAAGCCTCTTCACCCTTTCACACGTTATATCTTGCAGGAAGATAATTTCTTTAAAGACTGCCTTATTAAGTCTTCTACCGTTTCGCATTCGTCGAGAACGCTTTTTACCGCATCCCTCGCTTCTCTTCCGGTATATCCTAGCACAATAAGAGCGTTTACCGCCTCCGCAAATCGCAAATCTTTCCGATCGATATCTTTTTCGATTATCGGTTCGAACTCTTCTTTTCTTATCTTGCTTACTTTGTCCTTCAACTCAAGAATAATCCTTTGGGCGGTTTTCTTCCCTATTCCTTTCGCTTGGGCTAAAGCTTCCGCATCCTCGGAAACAACGGCCAAACCGAAGGCGGCAGGTGTTAAAGCCGATAATATGGCTATTGCCGCTTTCGGACCTACGCCGGATACCGAAAGGAGCATAACAAACACATCTCTTTCTTCCGCCGTAGAAAAACCGAACAGCGTCCAACCGTCTTCCCGCACATGAAGATACGTATATATTTTCACATCGTCCCCGCAATTACCCGTATGAGCCAAGGTATTCAAAGAGGTATACACCTTGTATCCTATAGAGCCGGTATCGATGGTCAGATAATCGTCGGACTTTCTTTCTATTTTACCCTTAATGTATTCGTACATGAATAAATCCTTTGACTTATATTTTTCATCTCTTGGAACAACATATTCCCGTACCGGAATGGGCGTGGCACACGGATACGGCCAATGCGTCGGCGGCATCGTCCGGCTTCGGGATGCTGTTTAAATTCAGTATGATTTTGATCATCTGCTGCATCTGGGCTTTATCCGCCCTTCCGTATCCGGTAACGGCGATCTTTACTTGCAGCGGCGTATATTCAAATACGGGCAGTCCGCATTTCATGACCTCGTACAATACGACTCCCCTGCTTTGTGCAACCGAAATGGCCGTTTTTAAATTGGTATTGAAAAACAGCTCTTCTACGGCAACGGCATCCGGCTTGTACATGGAAAGCAAATTCCCCACTTCGGTCCCTAAAATATGCAGCCTCTTAGGTAGCGGTATTCCGGCATCCGTCCGAATAACGCCGTAGTCGATTACGGTAAATCGATTGCCTTCGTATTTAATTACTCCGTACCCGGTAATGGCAAAGCCCGGGTCAATACCCATTATGATCATGTTAGCCATTATATCATTATTTCTCGGCATGAACAAGTCGAAAGAACAATCGTTTCCTATCCCTTACGCGTACCATTTCTTTTGGGATTCGAACATTTCTTTGTAAATGCCGTTTTTCATCGACATAAGCTCCGTATGGGTACCGTCTTCCACTACGCAGCCGTCGTTTATCACGATGATTCTTTCCGCATTTTTCGCAAAACCGAGGCGGTGAGATATGAAAAACACCAAGCGGTCCTCCGCCAAGGAGAAAATAAAACGGTACATTTCGATCTCCGCCAAAGGGTCCAGAAAAGCCGTGGGCTCATCCAAAACCCATACATTGGCCTCCTCGTCGGCCAAAAGCCTTGCAATGGCCAAGCGCTGCCACTGTCCTTTGGACAATTCCACTCCTTTATCCAGCTGTCCCAGCATCGTTCGGATCCCCTCCGGTTTTGACGCGATAAAATCATACAGATTCACTTTTTTTAGGATCTCAACAATTTTCTCATCGGGAAGAGATTTCCCGCCGCAGCCCAGCTCGATGTTTTCCTTTACCGTCATTTGGTATTGGCCGAAATCTTGCAAAACGGCGGTGCAGGATACACAATTCAATCTCAGGCTTCCCTCGTACTTTTTTAAAAGCCCCAATACTACGGATATCAGCGTGGTTTTTCCGCTTCCGTTGTATCCTACAACGGCAACTTTTTCTCCTTTTTTAAAAGAGATGTCGATACCCTTCAAAGCGTAGCTTTGGGCTTGGGCATACTTGTATTTTAATCCGTTTATGAAGATGGCCGTATCCGACATCCCTTCTCCTCTTTCCCTATCCGTATCGTTTTTGTTAATCTCAAGCAAATCGTAGTAGGCGCTTAAGACCTTGACATACCAATTTCCGTCCAACATGAACAAGGTGAATTCCTTTAATACGGTAAAAAGGCTTACCAGCAGGGCGATAACCATGCTGTAATACCCGATGGTAAATCGGCCCGAAACAGTTCCTTTCCCCGTCATTACGGCGGTTAAAAAGAAAACGATCAAAAACAGAACCGATGTTATAAGCTCCGTATAAACGGAAAACAGGTTCAGCTTCAAATAGTTCTTTCGTTCTCGGTTGTTGTAATAGCGATATTTGTCAAAAAAGTAACCAATGGATCTTGTGTTTTGAATGTTTTGATGATGGACCCGATTTCGGAAGACGGATTTAAAGTAGACGTTTCTTCTTGTTTCCGGAGAAACATACATGCGCCAATAATCCAATTGCTTGTCCGTCACTTTTGCCGAAACGACGGCTCCCGCTGCAATGGAAACGAAAATGACCAAAACGTATAAAAGATGGATCTTGGAAAGCAAAACGGTATACACAACCAACATCACCAAAATCCTTATCAATTGGGTTACACCGTACACCGCATTCGGATACTGAGAACCCGCTTGGCGAGCAAGATTGATTTTCTCGTAAAATTCATTGGATTCATAGTATTCGTAAGTTACATCGGACAACTTGTCGTTGATTTTTTTCTCCACTTCAAATATGATTTTGCTTTCGTATTTAGGAGATAACCGATTATATGCATTTTGAACCAAAAGGACGAAAAGCAACAAGATCAAAAAAATGACCGTTTTGCGCACAATCTCTTGAAAAGACACCGTTTCATTCAGATACCCGGAAACTCCGTCGGTTATATGCTCCAAGAATTTCAGTTCAATAAACTTGGAACCGAATGCCAAAACGGATAAAATCAGAATGGCCGTTGTCTCCTTCCTGTATTTTCCGTAAAGCTCCTTTAGGATCTTCCATTGAACCTTAAAAAATTGCCCCGGAGTGACTTTTTCCCTCATGGCTTTGTTGAAAAATTTCTTCGATTTTTCTTTCATGCCGACTTTTCCTCCGTGTACAACTTTTTCTGTTCATTGAATAATGAAGCGTAATACCCGCCAAGAGCCAGAAGCTCTTCGTGGGTGCCTTCTTCCGTGATCTTTCCGTCTTGCATCATGATGATTCGGTCCGCAAGCCTTGCAAAGCCGATACGGTGGGATATGAGGACGGCGGTTTTGCCTTTCAGATTTTCTCGAAGGTTTCCGATTAGCTCCATTTCTTTTAAAGGGTCAATGGAAGCCGTCGGCTCGTCCATAAGAAGAATCTCCGGCTCTCCCATATACGCCGATGCAATGACAAGACTCTGCCATTCTCCTCCGGATAAATCCACTCCCTCTTCGTCGTATTCTTTTCCTAAAACCGTCCGATCCTTGTCCTTGTATTTGTTTATGAGAGGTAAAATGCCGGCTTTTTTATACGCATCGAAAAGCTTTTCTTCATCGAACTTATCTTTTATGCTTCCCAATCCCACAAAATCCCGAAGAGGGATCGAAAAACGCGAAAATTCTTGAGGGGCTATACCGAAATATTGAAACACAAGCTCCTTGTTCCCCTCGCAAACAGGAACACCGTTTAAAAAAATACGACCTTCCGTAAGAGGCAAGCTTCCCGTCATCAGTTTACATAGGGTGGTTTTACCGCTGCCGTTGTAGCCGAGAATACTTACAATTTCTCCTTTTTTAAGAGAAAAGGATACGTTGTCCACCGCTTTTTTATCGCTGTTGGGGTAAGTATAGGAGGCGTTGTGAATCGTCAACTCCCGGAACTCCCCGAAGGGCAGAGAACCGAAGGCATCCTGCGTGTTTTTTATGGACTTGATTTCTTTTACGGTAACGGGCATTATGAAGTCGTAATAATCCGTCAAATACTTCGTATCTTTATGGGCTCCGGATATCATGTTGGTCATGAGCCGGTCGATGTTGTTGAAGACGGTTTCGATCAATCCGAATAAAAGAGCAAAGGTACCCAAGTCGTATCTTTTATGATACACCCCTCGGAGCAGAAGAATAATCGCCGCCCCTCTTAAAACATACTTCACGACGGAAAAAAGATTGTTTAAGCTTACCTTCTTTAAAGCGAGGTTCAGCTTTTCCAGTCTTAAAGCATCGTATATTTTTATCCACTTGCGGAAAATATGATCTTTGAAACGGTAGATCCGAAGCTCCTTTGCCGTCGGTTTTCCCGTAAGAACCTCCTTGTAGTAGTCATGGTATCGAAGCTCTTTAATTTGCCGCTTGTCCAGCTCGTATTCTTTTTTGGCGATGTATCGTTTGACAGTAAAAGCAAGTATCCCGATAATCAAGCTGTAAATTACGAAAAAAGGCTCGTATACGGCGAACATAAGGACGGTTCCTACGATGAATCCGATATTGGAAAAGATAAGATTTGTCAAGCTGCCGATATAGGAGCTGATTTTACTTGTATTGCCGCTAACAAAAGAGTACTTTTCCATAAATTCATGGTCAAAAAACCGTTCTTGGGAAGTAGCGTAGCTTTTATACATGAAAATTTTGTGAAACAAAAGGTCCACATTCAGCCTGTAAAAATTCGAACCGAAGGCTTTGATAAAACCGAAAGTGAAATAGAGGATGTACAGGATTATGTAGACAAATACGAGTATGAAAAAAACTTTAGGAAGCTCTCCGGCATCGATTCCCGCCGAAAGGCTGTTAACGATATTCTTGTTTACGATATTAATAAAAAGTACAACTCCCGTTGATAAGGAAACAATCAAGATATTGACCAATATATACGGCAAGCAAAAACGAAGCGCCGTCTTAAGCACCCACCAAACTTTCTTATTGACCATTTCGCCCCCCGGAGCACTGCTATGACCGATTCTACCTTTGTAACTTACGGTTCCGTCATTCGCATTTCAATAAATTGCAAATTTTTATTGTTTATATTATCTTATGATTTATCATAGTTGTAAAGGTTTTCATAAAGCGTTTTTAATATGAAACTCCGAGTAAAATTTATTATGCATATTTATAAATCACTCTTGCATATTTATTCATTTCGTAGTATTATGGATACGAAATTGAAACGATGCTTTTTGTCTCGTTTTCTTTATTTTAAAAAGCCGTTGAATGTTTTTATGCTATAATTTGAAATACGCGATAAAAGAACAGGTTAGGAGGATATCCATGAGCAAGGAAAAAATTTTACTGGCTTATTCGGGCGGATTGGATACGTCCGTCATTATTTCATGGTTATTGGAGAATTACGATTGCGAAGTCATCGCCATGGCGGCCGATGTCGGTCAAGGAGAGGAATTGGCTCCCTTAAGGGAAAAAGCCATTAAATCCGGCGCCAGCAAAATATACATCGAAGATTTGAGAGAAGAATTCGTAACCGACTTCATATTCCCCACTTTGAAAGCGGGAGCCGTATACGAAGGCAAATATCTTTTGGGCACCTCTTTTGCACGCCCCATTATCGCCAAACGTATGGTGGACATAGCAAAAAAAGAAGGCTGTACCGCATTTGCCCACGGCTGCACGGGAAAAGGTAACGACCAAGTTCGTTTCGAATTGACCTTTAAAGCTTTTGCACCGGAAATGAAAATCATTGCCCCGTGGCGAATCTGGAATATAAGATCTCGTGATGATGAAATCGATTATGCCGTCGAAAGAAACATACCGGTCCCGGTAACCAAGGAAAACAACTACAGCATGGACAGAAACCTTTGGCATTTGAGCCATGAAGGAATGGATTTGGAAAACCCGGAAAACGAACCGAATTACGATCGCATCTTAAAGATGATTGTTCCTCCGGAAAAAGCTCCGGACAAACCCGCTTACGTAGAAGTCGAGTTTGAAAAGGGCATCCCGGTAGCCGTTGACGGTCAAAAACTGCCTCCGGTGGAACTAATCGAATATTTGAACAACATAGCGGGAGCAAACGGCGTGGGTATCGTCGATTTGGTGGAAAATCGCTTGGTGGGCATGAAGTCTCGGGGTGTTTACGAAACACCGGGCGGAACCGTCCTTTATGCGGCTCATCGGGAATTGGAGCACATCTGCTTGGATAAAGAAACGCTGCACTACAAAGACCTTGTCGCCCAAAAGTTTGCGGAATTGGTTTACAACGGTCAGTGGTATACTCCTTTAAGAGAAGCCCTCAGCGCTTTTGTGGACAGTACCCAAAGATTCGTTACGGGTAAGGTTCGCTTAAAGCTGTACAAAGGCAACGTTTTCCCGGCCGGCTCCTTCTCCGACTATTCCTTATACAACGAAGAGCTGTCTACATTCGGAGTAGACCAAGTCTACAGACAGAAAGACGCGGAAGGCTTCATTAATCTTTTCGGACTGCCGGTAAAAGTCAACGCGTTAATGAAACGGAAAAACGGGATTGAATAAAACGGGCGGTGAACGGTTTGAAATTATGGAGCGGACGATTTAGCAAAGATACGGATAAAACGGTGGACGATTTTAATTCGTCCATCCGTTTTGACTGCCGAATGGCAAAGCAGGATATCAAAGGAAGCATGGCCCATGCGGAAATGCTGGGAAAATGCGGCGTTATACCGGAAGAGGATGCGGCTTTGATCGTAAAAACCTTATCGGAGGTTTGGGAGGATATTAAAGAGGGTAAGGTATCCTTTGATCCCCGCGCCGAAGACATCCACATGTTCGTGGAACAAGAGCTTATCAAAAGGATCGGCGATACGGGGAAAAAGCTTCATACGGGAAGGTCCCGAAACGACCAAGTGGCATTGGATATCCGCATGAATTTAACGGACGAGTGCAAAATCATCAAAGAAATGATTTTGGAGCTTATGAACAACGTGCTTCAGACGGCAAAAAAACACCGGGAAACCATCATGCCGGGATACACCCATCTGCAGCGTGCCCAGCCTATAACCTTCGGTCATCATATGATGGCGTATTTTCAAATGTTTAAAAGGGACTTAGAGCGCCTTTCCGACTGCGTAAAGAGGATGGACGAAATGCCGTTAGGCTCGGGTGCCCTTGCATCCACTACCTATCCTTTGGATCGGTACTACGTGGCGGAAAAGCTGGGGTTCTCCCGTATTACGCAAAACAGCATGGACGCGGTAAGCGACCGGGATTTTGTAATCGAATTGGCATCGGTTTTGGCCATTTTCATGATGCATATCAGCCGATTAAGCGAAGAGATCATTTTGTGGGCTACCAAAGAATTTTCTTTTATCGAGTTGGACGATGCCTACAGTACCGGTAGCAGCATCATGCCCCAGAAAAAGAATCCCGACGTGGCGGAATTGGCTCGCGGAAAAACCGGAAGGATGTACGGCAACCTGATGACGCTGCTGTCCATGATGAAATCCTTACCTTTGGCATACAACAAGGATATGCAGGAGGATAAGGAGGCCATATTCGACAGTATCGATACGGTCAAAATGTGTATTCCTCCCTTCAACGGAATGCTGGCTACCATGAGGATAAGAGAAGACGCCATGGACGAAGCGGTAAAGACCGGTTTTGCCAACGCTACCGATTTGGCCGATTACTTGACGGTAAAAGGGGTCCCCTTCCGAGTCGCTCATGAAATTACGGGAAAACTGGTAGGTTACTGTACGGAAAAGAATTTGAAAATTGAGGATTTGGATCTTCCCTTTTTAAAATCCTATTCGGAACTGATCGAAGAGGACATCTACCAAGCCCTTAAACCCGAAACCTGTGTCAACCGCCGCAATCTTCCGGGAGGACCGGCATTTGATGCGGTAGCCGAAGCCATTTCCGAGGCGGAAAGATACATGGATAAAGCTAGCAAAAAAACGGAATAAAAGACAGTACAAAAAGACAAGTCTTGTATTTAAAGGCTTGTCTTTTTGTACTTACATAAAGAATATAAAAAAAGAAGTGAATTCACGGTGAGTATGCTATTCATTCACGCATAATTCACCCTTTTCAAAAAATCTCCGATTAAATTAAGCATTTCATCGATATTTTCATTTATCTGAAAATCAACGCCTAACTGTAAATAACTCGGTGCCTCGGCGTATTTACGTGATTGCAGACCGTTTATTTTGCCGCATAAAAGTACAAGAGCCTTTGTAATGGATTCTTTTAGTTTTTCGATGTATTCATCGCCGTCATATAATTCAGGCATTATAATTTCCCTGCTTTCCCAAATATGCGGTAACGATTTTATCAACTCATTTGCCTTTTCCGTCTTGCTTAGCTTTAAGTACAAAAAGAGAAGATTGACGGTAGCGGTGGTTCTTGACTTCATTACGAGATTACCCTGCAAAGCACGTTCTGTCAGAGAAATTGCTTCTTCAATCAAAGTAACATCATTGATTTTATTACTTTTTTGAGTCGGCGTTGAAGCAAGCGCCAATAATAAACCGCTATTATTTGGGTATAGCTTCAATCCCTCCTTAAGTAAAACGATTGCCTCATCAAGCAGGTTGTTTCCCGCAAGCCTGTGTACATCGCTGTGCAGCTTACCGATATTTTCATTCTTTCGTATTTCGTCCATACCGACAAGCTCGTCAATTGTGGTATTATAATAAATGGCAATACCCGGTAGCATTGTAATGTCGGGATATGCGGTATTGTTTTCCCAACGACTTATCGCTTGAGGTGATACTCCGAAAACCTCTGCGAGTTGTTCTTGGGTAAGGTCTTTTTTCAACCTTAATCTACTTAAATTTTCACCGATGTTAATTATCATAATAACTACTCCTCATTTTTGAATTTTCTATAGTGATTCTATAGGAGTTAGTGAGCAGTTTTAATATCAAATCCGTTGAGGAAAATTCAACTAAAGCGAGAGTTTTATTTATTACCTCAATATATACCAAAAAGAATCAATTATTTTTATAAGATTATTACGTATAATAAAATAATAGATAGGACATATAATAATTCCGTGAATCCTATCTATTATTTATTATGATTTCTTTTTTATAACATTTGTCACGTCTAATGCTGCTTTACCCTTTTGTCCATCGCTCTGCCTAAGCTGTACCAAGAATCTCGCAGGCGGGAACGCATGTCATAATCAAGGGTTCTTTCAATGATGTCGTTGAAATCTTTTCTCATTTGGTGATATTTTGTCATTACAAATTCTTCTTCCGAAAGGAGCTCCTCCATTTGCTCAATCCATTCCAAAACGGAATCTTTCCCTTGGAATTCGGGTTCTATTTTCTTTTTTAAATGCACGATAACGAGCTTTATCGCTTTTCTTTTAACGTCTTCATCCGTTTGTACCTTTCTGACAGATTTGCTGCTCATAATATATTCAACTCCTTATTCCGATCATAATGTTTTCGTAAATGATAAAAAAAGTCACCGGCTTTTTTGCGCGCTACAACAAGCGGCATTTTCTAAAGAAAATCACTTCTATTACTACAATGTATTCGGTTATACCGGAAAATTTGTTTACCTTACGGCTGTCGATAACATGTTTTGAATGTCTTTCAGATCATATACAAAGCCGTTCTTTAAAGCCGTCACCCATAGACCGTATTCTTTGTGTCTTTCCGTCCGTGCAGATTCCTTGTTCTCTACCGCGGTGACCGCTTCCCTGATGGCGGAACATAAAAACCCTCTGTTCGCCATGTCGTTCATGCTTGCCGGAGAATACTGCAAACACCAGTTGATGGCAAAACCCATATAGATGAGATGATTGATACCGTCCTTCAAGCAGACGGCCTGCAGTTGATCGCCGTCCAGGGCAATAGGCTCATTGTCGGCGGGCATGGCCTCTTTCATAAAGGTAGCCTTCGCTTGACCTCTTTCGATGTCGGCTTTGTTATGTAGCCCGACAAAAACATTTTCGAACCTGAATTTCCTCAATTCGTCTGACACTGCGTCCCTTTCGGCGTAAGGCATTTTAAAGGACTCTTTACCTTGGGTGTATTCTTTTAAACATTGCTTTGCGTATTCGAACCCGGGAAACCCTTTGCAATGGGATTCGCTTCCGGCTACATGATACAGCTTCATACCCGCATTTCGAATAGCCGACAACAAACCCGGGAATATTTCCCGAGCAATCTTGTTCGCTCTCGGGATGTATTCCACCGCACGATACCAACCGGGATGTTCTTCGTATGTTCCGCAGTCCCAAGCATGCATAACCACAAAAGCGGTTTTATCCGTATTCAGCTTTAAGTCGGCTTTCATCCATCCGCCGTAGCCTTCACCGGGAATGTCCCGAGAATAGTCAGCGTCAAATTGTCTATAGTACCAAGCAGGCACGGTCACAATGCTCATTGTTTTTTCTCCTTCAGGGATATATTCGTACGATTACAATATATCATACCATAGTTGTGATATAACTTCAACCGATTATGTCATATGAGGGTATTTCTTGTAATCATTCCCGAAGTTTAAGAAGCTATACGCCGGGAAGCCGGATATCGTGATTTTTAGACCTCCCTGTAGTGTTTATACGGTAAATATGCTATTATGGACTATGTAGTTAATATAAAAGCTTAGAGGAGTATATGGAAAACCGTAATGCCAATCAACCCGTTGATGAAAAGAATAACAATACGGAGGAGGTTCCCCCTTCGGCCGAAAACCTTATAGAGACCGTAGAAGAGGCCGACACTTTCGAGGATGAACCCGATAAAAAACAAGAGCGACATTCGCTGAAAGAAAGCGGATTTCGTTTCTTTACCTTGCCGGTTATATTGATTCTTTTGGTTGCTCTTCGTTTCATATTCGACGCGGATAAATTTTTGGCGGATCTTAGCCGGCTGTTTTCCATTATCAGCTTTCTTGTATGGGGATTTGCCATCGCCTTTTTCATCGATCCCTTAGTTACCCTCTTTATGAAAACCCTCTTTAAAAAAATGAAAAAGGGAAAAAGAGGACTGGCCATGCTCCTTGCCTATTTGGTGTTTTTTGGAATCATCACTTTTCTTTCCGTTTACATCCTTCCCGTTATCGGGGAAAACATTATAGACATCGCTTCGAAGGTTCCTTCCTATTGGAACGATATCCAAAATTGGTGGAGCCGTATAGAAAATTCTCTTACCGACGACGGCATGATCAATCATTTCCTATTGTCCGTCGGTGATCGAATCGGACTTTTATTGTCCGATTACTTTAACAGCAGCGAATTTAACCGCCAATTGAAAGATTTAGGAACCGGTATTTTAAACACCGCTTTAGGGGCTACCCAATTTTTAATTGATTTTCTTTTGGCGCTGGTTATGTCCATCTACATGCTGGCGGATAAAGAAAATATGATCCGCGGCATTAAACGCATCGTATATGCCGTATTCAAAAAAGAAACGGCGGATAAAGCCGTTTTTGCAACCAAGAAAACCAACGAAATATTCAAAAAATTCTTTTTAGGCAAAGGATTGGCGTCCATCATAGTAGGAATCGTCGCTTTCATCTTTGCTTCCTTGACCAAATTGCCGGTGCCCATCCTTCAAGCCGCCATACTCGGTATCACCAACATGGTTCCCACCATCGGGCCCGTGATTGGAGCGGTGCCCTGCCTTTTGCTCACCCTTCTCTACAGCCCCGTTCAAGCGTTATGGCTTCTTATATTCATTCTTGTCGTACAGCAAATCGACGGAATGTATTTGTCACCCAAAATTCTAGGTGATTCTTTGGGCTTAAAGCCGCTTTTCGTCATCGTGGGCGTATTGATCGGAGGCAGTATCGCCGGCATTTTAGGCGCTTTATTAGGCACCCCCACCTTGGCGGTTATCAGCTATTTTTTAAACCGCTATACCGAAAAACGCTTAAAAGAAAAACAACTGAACATTTAACGATTCCGAGCATATATAATGTCAAACATTCGGGATATGGGCTTGTATATTAAGAACGTGGTCACGGAATTGATTACGGCCTTAATCAGGTTAAAAGGTATGATACCGGGCAGCAGAAGATCCACCACCTGCTGTTTCGGAAAGCCCCAAAACTTGACCGTAAAGAACAGATTCGCGGGAATCATGACCAAGGTCATACACAAGGAGCTTACGATTAACGCAATTAGAGCGCCTTTTCTCGTGTGGATCTTTTTATACACAAAGCTTGCGACAAAGACATAGGATCCCGAAGCGATAATGTGCATTGCGATTCCTACCCAGCCGGATCCGGCGCTTACCGTCATCCCTTGGATTAAAGCGACGATGATAATTACGATAAGCCCTTCCACGGGACCATACAAAAATCCTGCAATTAATCCCACCACATCGCCGGGATCATATTCCATAAACGGAACGATGGGCAATATGGGAAATCGAACAAAAAACATCAGAACAACGGCCAATGCGGACAAAACACCCAACATGGCTACCTTAACAACGTTAACCTTTTTCATAAAACAACCCTTTCTTTTTTAATTTTTTGTATGGTCTGCGTACAAAAAAGCCCTGATAGAAACTCAGGGCTTAGAGATGATCTATATTTATGTATGCAAACCTTCTCCCATCCGGACTGTACCGTCGGTTCCGGATTCTCACCGGATCAACCTTTACAAAAGGCTCACGGACTTAGCTTTTTAAGCATCACCGCCGGTGGGGAATTTCAGCCCGCCCTGAAGATTATAGGATCATTATAGTATCCTGCATACACGATGTCAAGGATTTTGCCTCGGAAAATTTTTCCGCTTTTTATGGAAAAACTTATTTTTCCCCGTAAATCCACGGATTCTGTCTGTGGCATTCCTCGATTACGGCAATTTGTCTTCTTACTTGTTCCGGCGTAACTTCCAAGGGAGCGCCTTCCGTCAAAGCTTTATACAGATTGTCGTAGAAAGCTCCGGTCATATTCCCGAATGTGCCGTATACTTCTCCTGCATCTTCCCATTCTTCTTCGTAGATCTTGATGTCTTCCGTGCAATAATGGGGCATTAAACCGGGCCGGTAATGCAGCGATTCTTTTTGGAGAACCAAAGGTTTGTTTTCTTCGGGCTTAATGTATTTCCACTGAACCTTCTTTTGGGAAGCCAGTATACCGCCGAATTCCGCATCCACTTTGTAGGTGTAAGGTGCATAAGCATAAGCATATCCGCCTTGTACATCTACCACCGGGTGATCGGCGTCTTTGTAAAGAACCACTTTTACAAAGTTTTCGGCATCTCCTGCCGCCAAAGAGGTGTTTTGCAGCATGCTTACCACGTTCGGATAATCGTTTGCGTCTTTGGAGAACAGCATTAACGCTTGGTCCATCGGGTGCGGACAGGTATTCATCAATTCACCGCCGTCAAATTCCGTCAATGTCTGCCAGTCCCATCTTCTTCGGAAGCCGCCGAAAAGAACACTGACTTGAAGAATTCTGCCTAAGATTCCGGAATCGATAATTTCACGGACCTTTTGGTAATACGCTGCGAATCGGGATTGTTGGAAAATGGCGAACAAAACGTTGTTCTTCTTGGCCGTTGCAATCAAATCGTCAACGTCGGACACTTTCTTTGCCAAAGGCTTTTCACACAATACGTTAAAGCCTCTTTCCAGAAACGCCTTCGTATAGGGAACATGCAAATAGGAAGGAGTTGCATTGACAACCAAGTCGATATCCTTTTTGTCGAAAAGAGCCGTGTGTTCGGCAAAGGTTTCGCAGCCGAACTTTTCTTCCGCATTTTTACGCATATGCTCTAAAGGATCCACCACATACTTGATCTTGAAACGTTCGGTATCCTTCGACAAATGAGCGCAGTGAATGCTTAAACCGCTTCTTCCTTGCCCAATAACTGCAACATTTAACTGTTTCATAAATATACCTCCAAACTTAAGGCACATATAAGTACTTGCTAAACCCGATTATAGCATACAAGCCGTCCTGTAGATTAGACGATTGTATAAATTTATTGGAATATTGTTCAATTTATAAGGCGTTAGCCCATCCTCGAATTCACCGGGAGCAATTGATCCTTCGCAACCTTCGGGTCGGTACAAGCATGATCGTTTCTGTACTTTTCTCTCAATGCCGCGCTTTTTTCTTTGTCACGAAAATCCGGTATTTCATAGGGAATATTTCCGTTTAAAATGGAACGGTATCCCAAAAGACCGGGAAGGAACATGTCCAAAGCCGTATAGACGTCGATCATTTCTTTGCCGTCTTCCGTTCCTAAAATTCTTTGCAGGAAATAGTGAACGGCATAGTAATCCGCTCCGCCGTGTCCGGTTTCGTTTTGGATGGTTTGCTCGGGAATGTAGGTTTTGATTTCCTTGGTGGATTCGTCGTCGTCAAATTGGATGTAAATGCGGTTTTCGTCGCCGATCCTTGCATTTTCCATAAAGCCCTTCGTACCGTATAGGGTATACCAATGTATGGCCGGTTCCCGTTTTAAAAATCCGTTGAGATTTTTTACGGTGGCTCCGTTGTCCATCTGAATGGCCAGCATGCCGGAAACCGCCATCATACAATTGCCTTCTTTTAAATATCCCGGATTGAAATTTTCAAAGCCCACCACTCTTACAGGCCGGGTTCCGGTAATGGTCAATATGGGACCCAAGCTGTGGGTGCAATAGAAGGTAGAGTACATGCGATTCCGCCAGTGATTCGGATCGTTTCGGGTCAATCTTTCCCAAATGGGCATGCAATTGTGAACATATTCTCCTTCCCCGTGCAAAAACTCACCTAACATACCCTGTCTGTAATATTTTTTCATTTCCATGGCATGTCTCATGTAACAACAGTTTTCGGCAAAGCCGTAAACCTTGCCGCTTTTTTCAACCGCTTCCACCAACGCCACCGCTTCGGCCATGGTTTGGACCGGCAGCAATTCGCTTAATACATGACGGCCGGAATTTAAACAGCGTATGGCATAGGGAGCATGTTCGTTTGCGTAATTGGCCAGAATCACGGCATCCATGTCCTCTTGGAAAAAAGACTCGAAATCTTTATGCAAGCTGATTTTCATGTTTTTGGCTTCCGCAAACTTTCTGCAGTCTTCCAAAAAAGGCTCCCACATATCGCATACAGCGGTCACAACACATTCCGGATGGGCTTGAGCGGCCGCTAACAAGGAAAGTCCTCTGCGACCTCCGAATACACCGATTTTTATTTTTTCACTCATATTCATACCTCACTTACATAATCGTACTAAAATTCAATCAATTCGTAATTCAAGGCTTTGATTATTTCCACCAGCCGGTGAACGTCTTCACAAGGTGTTTTCGTAACAATCCCGCCTCTTGCCAAATCCATAATCTGATGAAAATCCGATCCGGATAGCTGCAAAAGCCGGTTATCTACGGCATACTTTTTAGCCTGCTCGTTGGAGGAATTATGGCGGGCATTCCCGTTGAAAACCTCGATCCCGTGTAAAAGCTCTTTCGGCCGTACTTCGCAGTTTTTTCTATAAGGGTGAGCTTGAAAAATCAATATGCTTTTATCCTGTACGGATTCATTGTATTTCTCCAGGGTCATTCCCATTAAGTTTTCCGTTTCGTATAAATAATCCTCGTCAAAGCCGAAAGCTACATAATCGTTTGGATCCTCGTCAAAACGAATTTCCGCTCCTAAAAATACCCTTATGCCGTATTTTTCTCCCGCTTCTTTCGCCGCTCGATACCCTTGAAGAAAAAAATCAATGTAGTCTTTCCACCGAGGATAGACGTCTTTTTTCCAATTGTAGAAATGGTCCGTTACAATAACACCGTCGTATCCGTATTCGGCATACAGCCTTATACCTTCTTCCGCCTTGACCTTTCCGCAGGGGCTGACTTCTTCGGTGTGAAAGTGGGTCTCGTATCTATACATCTTCTATACTCTCCAAATAAAGAAACGTCGGGGCATTGCGCCCCGCTTTATTTTTACGTTTATATAATTTCACAAAGTATTTATATTGCGGATAAATACTTGTTCTTAGACTTCCATAATTTCGTTTTCTTTTTGCTTGAGAATGTCTTCAATTTTGGATATGAATTTATCCGTAAGCTCTTGAATGTCTTTTTCCGTAACCTTCAAATCGTCTTCCGTGATTTCGCTGTTCTTCTGCATGGCTCTGTATTCGTCCATGGCGTCACGACGAACGTTTCTTATGGCTATTTTCGCTTCTTCGCCGTGCTTTTTAACAACCTTCACAAGCTCCCGTCTTCTTTCTTCGGTCAATACGGGGAAAACCAACCGAATTACTTTTCCGTCATTGTTTGGATTAATACCGATATCGGAGGTTTGGATGGCTTTTTCAATATCTTTTAACAAGGATGAATCCCACGGTTGGATGACAATCAGTCTCGCCTCGGGAACGGTTACGTTAGCCACCTGGTTAACGGGTGTCGGAACACCGTAGTAGTTGACCTTCACCTTTTCCAGCACGGCGGGATTGGCTCTTCCCGCTCTTAAGGTCGCAAGCTCGGAAGTCAATACCTCTACGGCTTTTTGCATTTTCGCTTCAATAGGCTTATATTCGCTTTTCGACATGCTTATCACACTCCTGTAAGTCTATTTTGTTATTATGGTACCAATATGTTCTCCTTTGACAATGCGAATGATATTTTCGGGGGGATTAATACCGAAGACCGCAACCGGTATGTTGTTTTCCATGCACAGCGATGTAGCGGACAAATCCAAAGCGGTCAGCTGATCCTTTAATACGTCCCCGTAAGGTATCTTGTCGTATTTAACGGCATCGGGGTACTTGCCCGGATCCTTATCGTATACGCCGTCTACGTTTTTGGCACATAGCAGGATTTCCGCTTCGATTTCCGCCGCACGGAGGGCTGCCGCCGTGTCGGTGGAAAAGTACGGATTTCCGGTACCGCAAGCAAAGATCACAATCCGTCCTTTTTCCAAGTGCCGGATAGCTCTACGGCGAATATAGGGTTCGGCGATTTGCCGCATTTCTATAGCCGTTTGGACTCGTACGGGAATTCCTCGCGATTCCAATGCATCCTGCATAGCCAAGGAATTTAAGACGGTAGCCAGCATTCCCATATGATCGGCGGTCGTGCGATCCATGCCCTTGCTGCTTCTGCCTCTCCAAAAGTTTCCTCCGCCTACTACGATACCGATTTCTACGCCCATTTCATAGACTTCTTTCAATCGGTCCGAAATTTCTCCCAATATCACGGGGTCGATACCCATTCCGTTTTTGCCGGCCAACGCCTCCCCGCTGATTTTGAACATTACTCTTTTATACTTGCATTTGCTCACTTCGTACCACCTATCTAAATCTTACAATATCCCTTTCTGATTTTCAATAACGAAAAAAATTATATTTGCAAAAAAAGGGACATTTGCATGTCCCGGTTTTTTATGAATTTTATTCTTTGTTGATTTGGTTTTGTACTTCTTCTGCGAAGTTTTCTTCTTTCTTTTGAAGCCCTTCTCCTCTTTCGAAGCACGCAAACCTTCTGATTTGAATGTTTTCGCCGATGCTAGCGACCTTTTC
>JAAYHZ010000246.1 GCA_012744235.1 Clostridiaceae bacterium | reverse complement strand
GTTCATATACGGCTTAAATGATTTAAGCGATTACGATAAACAAGTGTACCGGCTGGGAATCAAGGTATATCTGTCCTTTGACGGCGACGAGGAGCTAAAGAAGGTGATGGACGATTGGGAAAAGACCGTGTTCCCAAGGCACCTTCGGCTGTTAAAGCCGTATCTAACCGATGCGGATCACGAGGAAGCAATCGTTAGAACCTTGGTGCATTTGTTGGAAACCATGATTATAAATATCATCGTAAAAAACAGACATATGGCCGAGGAGGAGATTCGAGAAGAAATCGCCATCGTTTTGCGTAATTGTAAATAATTTTGCTTTATTAAAATCGGCATCCCGGATGCCGATATATATTTAAACGAAGCCTAACGAACGTTAAATAATAAAACGTTCCATAATAATATAAGGAGTGATCATGATGGAAATCGAAAAAAGAATGGCCGTTTTGCAAAACACCTATGCGGCCTCCGTTGCGGAAAACGCAAACATGTACGATAAGCTTCATGTTTTGGAGCTCGTTGTCGGGAAAAGAAAGGAAAGGCAAACACAGACGGCACCTTATCTCAATCAACAGCTGGGGATTCATTGCGCCGAAGATGTTTTCCGGATTCTTTCGGAAATATACGGGTGTGCAAATTGGTCCGTTGAGAAAACGGAGGAAGGTTTTCTTGCTACGGCAACCTCCTGCAAGCTTTGTGCGTTGTCTAAAAAAATGGGGGGAGCCAATTCCTGCTACGGTTGGTGTCTTGACCCTATGATTGCCATGTTATCCGACGTATGTAAAATCGACGCTAACTCCATAGCCGTGGAAAGCACGTTGATGGATTCGGATAGCTGCAAGGTTTGCATAAAGCTCGGGACGACACCGGAATAAAGGAAGGAAAAGGAGGTACGGATATCATGGAAAAGCGGAAACGTTACGGGACCTTGTTCGGTATCGCCGTTTTCTTCTTGTTGTTCCTTCTGCAGGTCCTCTCGGGGATGGCGGGATCTTTTGTCGCAGACCGGATTCCCTTTGAAAAAATCGATCCTTATGACAGCTTTGCCCGTATTTCCATACACCATGCCGTAATTACGGCCATTTCCGTTATTGTGATTGTACTGATGAGAAAGCGATTAAAAATCGACTTTTATATTCAACTCGGTGACAAGGAGAAGGGAAAAAGATATCTGGGCATATTTTTGCTTGCTTTTGCGTTGATATCCGTTGCCGTACATATTTTTATGCGCATTTTTGATCGGCTGCCCGTATATTCGTTTCCTTTAGACAAAAGAAACGTTATCGGGACCTTGGGATTCCAATTGCTGTTAAGCGGACCTGCGGAAGAGCTCCTATACCGAGCCTTGCCCGTATCCTTGTTGACGTACGCCTTTGGAAGAAGCATTCCGATCACAAAGAACATGACGTTGGAGGTTTTTTTGGCATCGCTTTTATTCTCCTTTGCCCATACCCGGTGGTCTTTAAATCCGCCGGTATTTGAGATCGATTTCTTTAACGTTTTTTACGCTTTTATCCTCGGAAGCATACAAGGAACGGTATACCAAAAAAGCAAAAGCATTGTATATCCCGTTCTTATGCACAGCTTCAGCAACGTTTTCATGGTCGGTATCGGTTATTTGTTTTCGGCCTGAAAGACCGGTATTTTGTGAGGTAGAAAATGGATTATTTTCATTTCGAAAGCTTTCACACCGGCAAAAAGCGGTATGATGCGATACGAGAGTTTTGCCGGTGCGAGGGAATAAACGAAGAATACGTAAGAAGTACGATAAAAGAAAAGAGGTCCGATCGGAAAGAAATGAAAAAACCGATTTTGTCCGTATTGGGTATCGTTTTCTTTCGTTTAAGACATCGAATATTGTAAAAGGAAGAAGGAGGGAAGTCGGCTTCCTTCCTTCTTCTGCTATATACTAATACAAAGGCAGGTTGTTGGCCTTCAAATAGCTTTCTTTCGTTTGGATTAAGAAGTGGAAGCAGGGATCGGTTTTCCCGTGTATTTGGGAAAACAGCTGCTGGGAATATCTTAAGTCTTTCAAAGTTAAGTTCACGTAATCGTCTCGCCCGTACGAGCCGTCCTTCATGTAGGCGTACCATAAATCCTTGCTGGGTCTCGGCCAATCCTTGTAGGTATCTCGGACCGCCAATTTGATTTTATCTGCAATCAATAAGTATACGGGTTCTTGGGTATCGATATATAGCTCGTATAAAAAGTTCATTTCGGTAACCAGATGATTTAACGATACGTGGGTGGGGATTAAGGAAAAGTTTTTATCCGTATAATCCCAAACCAAATATCCTCCGTTTTCCGTTTCGAATCGGTGGGTCATGGCAAAGTCGACCAAAAAATCCCCGTAAGCGCGGACGGCGTTCAGCATAGCCGGATCCTTCCACTTGCGATAACCGCGGATTAAAAACAGTCCGGCATCGGTGTTAAATCTTGTGTCGTCGAAGGACTCGTAAATGCCGTAGTCCTCCCTTAACCAATCGGATTCAGGCTCCGTAGGCCATATCCCTTCCGGCGTTTGGTCCGATATGGCGGTGTACAAGGCCACGATGGACATGGCATCGAAATATCGTCCTTCCGTTCTTAAAAACTTTTCGCCTACATGGTGTGCGGCATTTTTGTAGAAGCAGTCGTTCCCGGAGGGCTTATAGGAAAGCGGAGTGATATAGTATTGGCCGTTCATGGACCATTTGCGGAAACGGGAAAAGTCCGCAAGCTTAACCGTCGCTTCCGTATCGGGGTTTGAAAAATCCACAAGCAGATCTTTTGAAAATACCCCCCATTGCTCCGTCATCCGTTTATTGGAAATGGGAAGCTTGGCGGTTATTTTTCCTTTGCCGATTTGTATTGCGGAGCTTTCGCCTGTTAAATCCCTTAATACTCCGTGGTCCATTTTTTCGTAAACATTTATGCAGCTTGCCACCATGGAAAACGAAGGAGATTCCATGTATACGGTATAGGGGAGGGATAAAGGCTTTTGCTTGGAATCAAAAGGGCCCTCCAACACGGAGGTGGTATTGTCCCGTCCCTTCGGGTAGCTGTAATAGCGGTATTGAAATGAAGGATCCGTGTCAAGATAAAGCTCTACCGTTAAAGGGTTCGGTACGGATTTGAAGCTGTCCATCCGCATACAGTAGTAAAGATCCCCCGAATAGATCTCGTAAAGGTCCAGAATGAAGATTCCCGCTTCCTCTTCCTTATAGCATACGGTATATTCATACCTTTTATTGTAGGCGGCGGTGTATTGGTTGTGGGTCTCGCTTATCAAAGAAAGGGTCAGGTCTTTTCCGTAAGCTTTAAAAAGATTTTCCACCCGTCCTTCAATCGTTGTTGTTTCCGATAAAGAAGATTCGACGGTTGTCGTAACCGTGGTTGTCGTTGTTGCCGTAGTCGGAGCCGGTGTCGTCTCTTTCGTTACGGTAACGATTGGGCTTGTTGTTGCCGAAGTCGTTTCTTTCGTTGTTATTTCTTCAGGTTCTTCTTTTTGAAGCTCCGCTCTTTTGTATATGACATTAACTTGAATCAGGAATAATGCAATGATTAAAAATATGGCGGCGCAGGCTGTAAAAACGAAGATCTTGTCGTTATCGTTCAACTGTCTCATGGATACCCTCCCTTGCATATACTGATTATAGCACGGGCATTGGAAACTGAAAACAGGCTTTCTATAGTGGATCGAGTTAAAAAGCGTATGATAGTCCTCGGGTCATTCGTGATATAATATAGGCAAGGTAAGGTGAAAGTGCGAAAAAATGCAATAACGGGATGAAAGGAGATTCGTATGATTATCCTGACACCGGAACAAATGAACCGGTTGGACGAATACGTCATCAACAAGCTGAACATACCGGGGACGGTTTTGATGGAACACGCGGCTTTGGCGGTAGCGGAAAAAGTCGAGAAAATGGTAGAAGGAATACCCGAACCCAAAGCGGTGCTGTTTGTAGGTACCGGAAACAACGGGGGAGACGGCTTTGCAGCGGCTCGAATACTGGAAAGCAAGGGTATAAAAACGGTGACCTGCTTGTTTGGAGATCCCGAAAAAATCAAAGGCGATGCTCGTGTCAATTATGACATCCACAAGGCCATGGGATTAACCTTGTTGGAATACGGAAAGGATCGGCACGAGGAATTCGTCCGAAACGTCCAAGAGGCGGATTTGGCCGTGGATGCTTTAATGGGAACGGGTTTTTCCGGAACTCCGCGTTATCCTATTGACGAAGCCATTCATATCTTGAACGGATATGCAAAAAAGGTATTGAGCGTGGATATCCCCTCCGGAGTCAACGGAACGGACGGCAGCGTAAGCACCTGCTGCGTTCAAGCGGACGAAACCGTTACCTTTTGCTGCCTGAAGCCCGGGCTGTGTCTTTATCCCGGAAGAGGCATGGCCGGCAACGTGACCGTCGTACCCATACAAATACCCAAGCAAGCCGTGGAACGGATGAACAGCACCATGCATTTTGTGGATGCGGACTTGGCAAGAGAATGGCTGCCTTTAAGGAAGGTGGACGGGAATAAAGGTGATTACGGAAGATTGACCATCATCACCGGAACCGGAGGAATGACGGGAGCATCGGTTTTAGCGGCAAAGGCTGCCTATAGGACCGGCTCGGGACTGGTGTATTTGTTAACCGATAAAAAAACATTGCCTGTCTTTGAAACGACGGCTATTGAAGCGGTTAAAATACCTATCGAATCGGATTCTTTGGAAGAGGAATTTGAAAGATTAAAAAGCTTTTTGGATAAACAGGACTGCCTTGTCATCGGTCCCGGCATGGGAAACAACGAAAGGACTTTTCGAATCGTTCGGTACTTTTTAAATACCGATAAAAATATCGTGTTGGATGCGGACGGATTGAACGTATTGGAAGGAAAGACGGAGCTTTTGAAAACATCCAAAGCCAATATTGTGATTACTCCTCATCCCGGAGAGATGAGCCGGCTGTGCGGCAAGAGCATCGGCGAAATTCAGATGAACCGCCTGAAGGCTGCCGGCGATTTTGCAGCCCAAACGGGTGTGACGGTGGTTTTAAAGGGTGCAGGCACCGTCATTTCTTCCCCGGAAGGAATCCATATGATCAATTCCACCGGAAGTGCGGGGCTTTCCGTTGCGGGAAGCGGAGACGTGTTGTCCGGTATGATCGGATCCTTGATGGGGCAAGGACTGCCCACGTTGAAGGCCTGTGCCTTGGGGGTTTACCTCCACGGCTTGGCCGGAGAATATGCGGCGGATCAATTTACTGAATACGGAGTAACGGCTTCGGATATAATAGAATTGATACCTTCTGCATACAAAGGAGCCGGCAAAAATTACAATCGTCCGGCAGGGGTTTTTGATTTGACTTGTACTTGATATGCCATTATAATGGAGTTCGCAAGACATTTAAATCTTGCATTTGTGGAATAAAATATATTATCAAACGTTATTATTAAAAACAGAGAGAAATTATATATAAAAATCGTTTGATTTGAGTTTACGTTATCTTTATTCACGATAGAAAGAGGGATCAAAATGTCACGTACAAAGAGAATAAATATATCCATACCTGAAGATATGCTGAAGGAAATCGATGAAGCGGTTAAAAACGCGAAGACCGGGAGAAGTCGATTCTTCCGACAAGCGGTCAGGTACTATTTAACCAAAGGTACCATTCAGGATTTAAGGGGGCAGATGGCGAAAGGTTATGCCGAAATGGGAGACATTAATTTGGAAATTGCGGAAAGCTGGCTCCAAGCGGACAATAACCAAGTAGAAAGGTCAGAAATGCTATTAAGGGAGATGGAGATGGAGTGGTAATTAAACGTGGCGATGTTTATTACGCTGACCTCAGTCCTGTCATCGGATCGGAGCAAGGTGGAGTCCGACCGGTTTTGGTCATACAAAACGATATCGGCAACAAATACAGTCCTACCGTAATTGTTGCTGCCATTACGTCGAAGATTAACAAGGCGAAAATGCCTACCCATTTTGAATTGTCCGTAAAAGATATCGGACTAAGCAAGGATTCGGTGGTCCTGCTTGAACAAGTCAGGACCATCGATAAAAGAAGACTTCGAGAAAAAATCGGTCAAATCAGCCCGGCGATCATGTATAAAATCAACCGGGCGCTGATGATCAGTTTAGGGCTTGTGGATATATAGTTACATACCAAAGAGTTATTCACAAGCGGAGTTTGGGAAAACCCTAATTCAGGGAGAAAAAAAGATAGATTTTTCACGCTTTTCACGTTATAATTTCATTTAATGGGTATTCATAATACCGGGGAAAATTTTAAAGGGGGTCATTATGTATTCGAAGAAAGAGAAAAGAATGAAAGCGATCATCGCTTTGGCTGCAGTCATGTGCTCTTTTATCGTATACGGCTCGCTGGTAAGCGCTACGTCTCCGAATAATGTGATTGTGGCCAGCGTGAATTACGTAGACGAGAAGTTCAACCAGATTATGCAGAAGGTGAACCAATTGGAGGCAAGAATCGGGACGGGCGGCACACCCTCCGTGCCTACGTATCCGGGAACACAGCCGGGGCAGCAGGTCAGCAGCGAAGCTTTGCAGAAGCTGGAAGAGAAAATCGACAAGCTGGAGGGAAGGATTAAAAACGCGGATTTTGTAGCACGCGCGGCGTCCGAAAGCAGCAAGTACAGCGTCGTTGTACTTGAAAAAGGCCAAACCCTTATTGCCGGCGATGTGATTGAGTTTATCGTACGAAGCGGCGTTTGTACCGCCATTGAAGGGGCTAACGGCGACGGAATTGCCGATATGACCTCGGGAGACGGCAAAGACTTTTATACCGGAGATCAACTGCCTAAGAACCACTATATGCTGATATCTCGCCCGGACGGAAGGGGTATCAAAGCGGTCAGCGACACCGTGTATCTCATGGTAAAAGGAATGTATTCAATCTATTTGGCGGATAATTAAGGTTGATAACAACAAAAAATGTGAAATAAGAAAAGAGCTTGGTTCGGCGAAGATATAACCAAGCTCTTTATATATCAAATCAATTGTATGTGGTGCTCGTACCTTTTTAGTCCAATTTCGTACCGCAGCTGATACAGAATGCGGAATCCGAAGGCGATTTGGCTTTGCAAGAAGGACATACTTTTGTATCATCGGAGTTTCCCTCTTCCGCCTTCGCTTCGGCTACCTCAAACTTGTTCCCGCATTTGGGGCAGAAAAGAACATCCTTTGCCACTTCGTTCCCGCAGTTCGGACATTTTTTAAGATTTTTGTGATTAAGTATCTGCTCTTGGAACGATACGATCGCTTTTTCCGCTAAATCAATGGTTTGGCATTCGTCGGCAAAACTGTCGTGTATAAGCTCACCCTGCTTGTAAAATTCGTAAACTTTTTTGCCGATATCGGTGTATGCTTGTGCGATTTTTTTATTCTCGTCCGCAATGGACTTGTTTAATTTCGCAATAGCCGCTAATTCGTCGGTTTTTTCTTTTACACCTTTCGCCGCGTCCCCTACTTTTTTACCGAGGTTTTGAAAAAATGACATGTTATTGTTCCCTCCTTCTATTTTTTAGCCTTTAAGCTTGATGTCGCCGATCTTTTTAAAAACGATATAGCTCAGTCCTAAGAACAAAAGCATTGCCGCCAATTTGAACCAAGTGAATCCAAATAGCATGGAAATCAGCCTTGTAAGGGCATATCCCAATAGACCTAACAGCAGGTAATTGTTTTGGTATTCGATGAATAAAAGTATCAAAGAAAACATGAATATATAGACAAACAACATATTCAAAAAACCGCCGAAGGGAACCGTAAATGCGGAAAGTAAAACGAAAATTAGGCTTACACCGCATATATATACACCGTAATCGCTGATTTTTTCGATGAGCGGTATACTTTTTAAGGCTTCCCCCAGATTCTTGCTTATGTTTTTATAATAATCCATATTGCGAAAACCTCCTGATTTGGTCTACCTCCCGACTATATATTTTCATTATAAGTTAAAGCCTTTTTTATTTCAATACATGCATCTTGTTTTTTTTAATTAATTACCAATACATGTATATATATGCTATAATATGCTTACCTATGAACAAAGGGGGTATCCATGTGGTTGAGGTATACAAACATGTTCCGAAAGAACTGGCGCAAGATATCGTTCACTGCGGATTAAAACTGTCTCAATACGGAACCGTTACCGTCGAAGGAAAGGGCGGTGTCAGCCGTTACATTCCTTGCTATTTTAATCCGAAGGATGAAAAGGAGCTGTACGGTAAGGAAGACTATGCTTGTATACGAATCACCATTCCGAATAACTACTGCAAAGTAGGAAATGAATTTTTAAGAAACGATACCAACGAGCTGATAAACGATCTGTTCGAGCAATCCCTCATGCCGGTGGATCAATACCTATTCGGCATGTACCGAAAGCCCGTATGTCTCATTACGAGGACCGTTCAAGCGGGAGAAATCGCTTTGGCCGGAAAGCATTTGGATTACCCCGTGATTGTAGACGATGCGGAGCGGCTGTATTTGCAGAATATTTTGACATGCAGGACCGAAGAAAACGAGAAATGGCTGGACGCGGTTCTCTATGCCTACTACTGCGATTTGGCCGATAAAGGCTATGTGGTAAAAATCGAATCGCCGGAAACGGGTATCAGCGTGTTTATAAACAAAGATCGACAAATCGTGACTTTAAAGATACCTTCGATGGAGGAAGTACCATTTTGACGAAACAAGATTCTCAATCGGAACATATTCGTTTACGAATACTGACACTTTTGGAGAGCCGACCGGGAGATTATTTTTCCGGAGAAGAAATCGGAAAAGCCTTGGGAGTATCCCGGAGCGCGGTATGGAAGCAGATTAACCGGTTAAGAAGATCCGGATACCGTATTCACTCGGCTCCGAACAAAGGATACTGCATTGAAAAGCAGGAAAATGTCTACAATGACTTGGAAATCACCAAAAGGTTAAAAACGAAAGCTTGTGTCATTTTCTTGGAAAAGACGGACTCTACCAATAACACGGTTAAAGCATTGGCCCAAGAGGGATGCGAACAAGGAACCGTTGCGGTAGCCTTGGAACAAACCGCAGGGAAGGGCCGTTTAGGACGTTATTGGAAATCGTCCAAAGGAAAAGGCATATGGCTGTCCTACTGCTTAAGACCGTCCTTTTCCGTTGCGGAATTAGGCTTGGTTACCTTAGCCGGAGCCTGTGCCGTTTGCCGGCTTTTAAAAGAAGAAGGATTCGATGCCGGAATCAAATGGCCCAACGACATTTTAATCGGCGGGAAAAAAGTATGCGGCATCTTAACGGAGACGGGCTTTGAAGAAACGCGGGTGGAATACGTGGTGGTGGGTATCGGCTTGAACGTATTCCAAGACACGGAGGACTTCGGTCCGGAGCTGAAGGATTTTGCCACTTCGTTAAGGCTGGAGAAGGATAAGGATTACGACATGGCATCCTTGGCTTCCGCTCTTATCGATTACTTGTATGAGTATATCTCCTTATTGGAAAAAGGAGAAGGAGAAAAAATCATCGAATGCTGGAAATCGTATTCCAAAACATTGGGAAAAACCATTTATACCACCGTAGGCAGCAGGAAAGAATGGGTAACGGCACTTGATATTCGAAGAGACGGCGCTCTCATTGTAAAAAGAGAGGACGGAACCGTAACGCCGATTATTTCCGGAGAAATATGGCTCGGACAAGATGGCTAATGCTTTTTACGGTCGTCTCCAAAAGCCGTTTTTGCATTTATTTACGATGTTGTGTTATAATACTTTTAATATGGATAAGGAGGATTCTATGCAGAATTCGGATACAACAAACACAAATGAAAATAGCCGGGCGGCTCAAGATAACGGTGCCGTTGCCAAGGCACGAAACGCAAAGCCCGGCAACCGACCCTATGATCAAGGGAACAACCAAAAAAACAAAGGAAATCGGGATAAGAAGATGAATCGGAATCGCCCGGAAAACAAGGAGCAGGCGGCCGCTCCGAATCCCGGTCACAACCAAAAGCATTTTAACAAAGGAAGACCACGAAGCGGTAAGGGACCGAAATACAACCGCCAGGTGATGCCCGGTGAAACCATCGAAGATATTGCCGGCGATATTACCAGAATAGAAAAAGAATTGGAACTGGTAATAGAAGAAATTTCCCATATTACGCTATAGCGATCGTATAATGGATAGCGATTCTATCATAAATCGACTGCATATACTGAATGCCGTTTTAGAATATGACCGAGGTCGGCCGGTACGATATCATATGCCCGGTCATAAAGGAGGAGCAGGCATTCCCGAAAATCTTTGGAATACTCTTATTCGAGCCGATGTAACGGAAATTCCGGGGATGGACAATTTATACCGGCCTCAAGACTTCATCGCCCGTGCTTTGGAAAGATGCAGCGAAATTTTCGGGACGGTTCAAACCTTCTTTTCGGTTAACGGCTCGACGGCGGGGATTCATGCCGCCATGGAAGCGATTGCAGGTGACCGAAAAGAAATCATCATGTCAAGGGATTGCCATAAAGCCGTTTATAATCAAGTGATTTTAGGAGGTTATACTCCTTACTATGTTCCCGTGAGGTTCGATCCGAAGACTTTGACTCCTTCCTTGGCGACACCAAGCGATATCGCCGATGCGATGGATAAAACCGGCTGCAAAACCGTGATTATCACCGGTGTGAACTACTACGGCATGGTGGCGGATATCCAAGGGATCGCCCGTGAGGTTCATAAAAGGTCCGGCATCTTGATTGTGGATGAAGCCCACGGTGCTCACTTTAAATTCTCGAAATCCCTGCCGGATTCGGCCATTGACTGCGGTGCGGATATTGTGATCCAAAGCGCCCACAAAACCCTGCCGGTGATCAACCAAGGGGCGTATATACATGTAGCAAGTCATAGGGCGGATCCTGAAAAAATCAATACGGCGCTGTCCATGATTCAAACATCCAGCCCGTCCTATATCATTATGGGATTGCTGGAATATGCCGCTCTTTATTTGCACACGTACGGAGATGTGTTATATAATAAATTATGTAAGGATATCGATGCTTTGGCGGCGTCGGTAAGCGGTGAAAACGATATACATATCAAGTCGGATATATGCATCCATGCCGTTGATAAGGACAAAACCCGAATCCTTTTGGATGCCTACCGGGCAGGCTTTACCGGTTACCGGCTGGAAAACCGGCTACGGCAAGAACACAATATCGCCGTTGAGGCGGTGGATTTATACAACTGCACATTGATTGCAGCGGCTTGCGATCCTGCTTGGTATTTCGACCGTTTATACGAGGCATTGAAAAACGGGGCCATCGCCGATACAAAGTCGGAGCCGAAAGCGTACGGGATCCTATCGATTCCGGATACGGTTTTGTTACCTTGCGAAGCGGTCAGAAAAGAATCGAAAAATAAAAAACCGGATGAAGCAATCGGTTCGGTTGCCCGTAGGGCCTTGATTCC
>JAAYHZ010000245.1 GCA_012744235.1 Clostridiaceae bacterium | reverse complement strand
GGCTGCGTTATCTTAAGGTAGTTTCCGCATAAAATTCTTAACCGGGCTCCCCGGTCCACCGCTTCTTTAAAATCATTCACCAAAAGCCTAACACCGGATTCCATAAGAAAAGATACGATAATATCGATATTCTGAGCTTTATAAATGCATTCCTTAAGATAGTAATACAAAAAGTCCGTATCACCGGTGATGCAATTTCTTTTGAATGAATGATTGTTATCCCATATCATCTCAGACATACCTCTTAACACTACGGATATGCATTTATACAAGGTTTTTAACCCGCATATCGGAAGACGCTCAAGCATAAAGCTTCAACCGTATTTATTATAGCAAATAACGACAATATTCGACATAAAGAATAAAAAGAAATGCAATAACACCCTATTTTAACCAAAATATCGGTTATCGCGATCAGTCATTGGTAGCATCCCCGTCTCCCTGTACCGGGATGGTTTCTCCGAGGAAAGTAGGCTGAGGTTGTAGGATAACGTATATGAAGTCCTTGACACGGGCCAGTATTTCCCGTAGATCGCGGTATTCTTGACCTGCATAAGGCCTTAGATCCGAAGATACGCCGATAGCATCAATTCCTAAGCCTTTTGCGACGTACAATGCTCGATAAAGGTGGTATTCTTGCGTTACGATAACCGCCTTTTTCACCAAAAAGATATCTCTTGCTCGGTACAGGCTGTCGTATGTAGAAAATCCGGCATGGTCCATAAAGACATGAGAAGACGGAATACCTCGGTCAATGGCAAACTTTTTCATAACATTGACTTCATCGTAATCGTCTTTTCCGTGGTCACCGCTCATAAGAAGCCGATTCGAAAGACCTTTTTCATAAAGCGCGGTACCGGTGATCAAACGGTCTTCCAGCATGTGGCTCGGCCGGTCTCCCCATACCCCTGCCCCTAATATCAATATGCAGTCCGCCTCATAATTCATTATATCATTAATTGTATAAATCCTGTCCTTTACCGAGTTTCGTACATAGCCGTTAATAAGGAAAACGGCTAAAAGACCTACCGTAACGAGCAGGATAATCGTTGTTATGAATTTTAATATGCATCGAAATAATATCTTCAATAGTTTCATCGCCGTCTACTCTTTTAATTTCTTTTCACCATGGTAGCATAGGTCAAAGGCTTCTATCAACCGTTAACATTTTACGGTATAAAAGGAAATCCTGTCATGAAAAAATTCATATTTAATTCATTGATTATCTGAGGTTTTACCTGTATAATTAAACACTGTATGTAATTGAAATTATTTCAGTAATCCTTTTGAAGTGGAGACAAAAAAGCAATCAGATGAATGTATTAACTCATATAGGTATATCGTTACGCCTAAGGAATGCCATCAAGCGTTCCATGGACGTGAAGCTTTCAACGTTAGGGTTTATTTGGGGGAATGTTAAGCCGGATTTGATTTCGAGACAAAGAAAAATCCCTCATTTTAAGAAAGATGCGGATTTATATTTCCGCACGGAAGTAAGACGTATTATCAATAAAAGGATCTATGAAAACGAAAAGTGTCCCGTAGACTTTTCCGTTCACTTAGGCACAATTACCCATTATTTATCGGACTTTTTTTGCCACGCCCATTCCGAAAACTTTAAGGGCGGGTTTTTTAAACATAACCTTTATGAAGCTTGGCTTAATTTGCATTGCGCCGTCCATTCCGGGCGCATCGTTCAAGAACATGAAAATGCCGACGTGATATTCTACAACTCAAACGCTATCTGCAACCGCATTGATAAGCTTCAGTATAAGTACTTAAAATCCAAAAAAAGTGCTAGACCCGAAACCGATTTGAACTACCTGTACAAAGCATGCATGATGCTAAGCCGCTCGATTATAGCAAGCTGCTTGGTAGGCGTGGAAGCCGTTGCAATTCCACAGCTATCTGTTTTTACCCCTTGATCCTAAGAACCGGCAGAGAAATCTTCCGGTTCTTTTTCATATGAACACGCATCAATACTCTCATTCACAATCTTAGAAAATCTAATATATCTCATATTCTTTATAATTCATTAATACTTATTGCAGCTTTCTTGGAATGATATGGTATAATACCCGTGTAGCCGGTATGAATATACGGCAGCTTATAGACATTCGTTAAGGTTGACTGTTCTGTTGACGGAACGGGGGCAAAAGTCCCCGTTTGATATAATCAACAAACCTTAAGGAGGTATATTGCATGCTAAAAAAACAACTGCAAGGAAGCTGTCTGCTACTGGCGGCAATGCTACTGTTGGCATCGGTAGGCTGTACGGGGTCGGAGGTGGAACCGGAAGCAACCTCAGAAACAACCGTAACTTCAAAGCAAGCTGTCGTAACTACAACGGCAGGCGTAACGACGACGACAAAAACGGAGACAACGACCCAAGCGGTAGAGGAGAATCCTTTTGAGGAATTCTATGAAATTTCCTGGATATTCGGCTTTTGCGATACATACGTAGAAGGCGCATACGACGAGCTGATGATCGAAGAAAGATATAACATCGATCTTAAGTGCTGGAATATCAGCTACTACGACACGGAAGGTCTTACCATGATGTTAGCCGCCGGAGACATACCGGATTTCAGTAACCTTGCAAGAGGCGGAAAAACACCTCAGCAATTGTACGAAGAAGGCTACACAAGATCCGTATCCTTGGATATGTACAAAAAGTACTTCCCCTATTATTATGAATTGATGCAAAATCATGCGCCTACAAGCTTTGAACGAAATAATATCCGAGGTACCGAGGAATATTACGGAATCTCTTGGGTCCGAAGCAACTACAAGATGTTTTACAACGCTCCTTTGTTCAGGCTTGATTGGCTTGAAAATATCGGTTATTCCATTCCCGAAGAAGAGCTTATTCCCATTGTACTGACATCCGAAAAACTGGCAAAATACAGCGGCCAAACCTACATAACAACGTATATGTTCGAACACGATGAGCTAAACGACATCTTCCGTGCATTCACCGAGGACGACCCGGACGGAAACGGAGAAGACGATACTTATGCCGCCGTGATTAACCCGAACACATTCAGAAACGTGTGGGTGGACCTGTATTGGGGTCAATTCGGGGTCATTTCTTCGGAAGCCAACTATTTATATCTGGATGAGATCACGGGCGATGTGGTTCCTTGGTTTGCATACACCGGGTACAGGGACTATGTCATATGGGCATCGGATATGTACCGTAAAGGCTATATGCGAACTCTTCCTGACGGTACTTTCTACGACATCCTTCTGGCTACCTGGATGACAGGCAAAGTCGGTTACTTTAATGCGGACAGACAATACATCGCAAGACCCGATGCTCCGGACTATTCCGACAGGCAGCCTCCCCAAGGCTTATGGCTTCGAGGCGAAGAAGACGCTACTTTCGTGATGATGCCTTGCTTGAAAGGCCCCGGAAAGTCATGGGGAAACAAAAGATATGTTCTTGATGCGTTTATTGACGGTGCAGGAGGCACTACCGTTATCGGAGCCCAAGTTTCCGACGGAAAATTGGCGAGAATTCTGACCATCTATAATGATTATAACGTTAACAAAGACGATCCTTGGTTCCGTCAAGTCTACCAAGGAATTGAAGGCGTACATTTTACATGGTCCGGCGAACCTTGGAACAGCTCGAAGATCACAACTCCCGAGGAACTCATACCTCCGAAATATCGAAGAGGCGGATCGAACATCGGCGTAGGGGCTTTCTCTCCCGATCCGAACCTTTATGTTCATGAAGCTTACAGACAAATCTGGCTCATCCATATCGAAGACCGCTGGGTGGAAAAATACGCAATTCATCCGTACAAATTCATCAGCTTGTTGGATATGGGAGAAGATCTGTATAACAAGTATAACGAAGCTTGGGCGGAAATCAGCCCCCAACTGAATCCGATTATCAATGACTTTGCGAACCGTACTTGGAACGGCGAAATCGCCAACATCAATACGGAGTGGGAGGAATACCTCAATCGGTTATACGCGGCAGGCTTGGAAGATTTGATCCGCGACTACTATATGAACGATAACTTCCGATTGTACACACCTCCTGAAATATACGAATAACGAAGCGTAGCGGTTTGTACAAATTTTGAAGGCGGCTTTATAAGCCGCCTTCTGATTTTATCATTCAATTCTAAAAGTGAATCATGACGCCGGTGTCGGCCAAAGCTTGCTGCAATTGCTCGATAGGGATTTCGGTTAAGTCCTTCGACATTTTTACCGCCATTGCCGCCGCTTGGCCGGCCGCTTGACCGGTTAAAATGGCGGGCGGTATTACTCTTGTCACGTCCCATGCCCAACCGGCTGCGGATACGGATCTTCCGGCAGTGAGCAGATTGGAGAACTTCGAGTTGTACAAACAACGGTAGGGCACCTCGTAAACAATGTCTCGCTTGGTAAAATCGCATATGGCGCCGATAGAGTCGTCAAAGTGCTTGTATTGATCTTGCTCCGTCAGCTCATAGTCCCCTATGATTCTTCGTGTTGTACGGAATTGCGGCATAAAGGGAAGCATTACGATATCTCTTTCGAAACGATTGTCATTTTGAATAAGCTCAACGGTTCTTCTATGGCCTTCGATTACATACTCCGTAATATCCCTTACGTCGGTTCCGTCAAGCTTCTTCATCCCTTCCGGATGGCCTTTTCCGTAAAGGTTCGACCCGATATTAAAGGGACGAACACCTTTTTCTATTTTTCGATCGCCGAGGGCCGCCTCCATGGATTCCATATCCATCACCCGCCCCCAAAAAGAAAACCAATTGCCCGTCGTTTCCGTCGGGACTCCTGCTCGATACAAAAGGTCGGAATCTCCCGTCGCATCAATGACGATCTTCGCTTTGTAATATTGTCGTCCGGATTTGTTTTCCACTATCACCCCTTGGCAGGCTCCTTGGTCCATAACCGGCTTGCAGGCCAAGGTGTCAAACAAAAGGTCCGTTCCGTGTTCCTTCAGAAAACCGGTTAACGACATGGCAAATATGTAAGGAGAAAAACGGGTTACGTAACGGGGAGGATTCTGCCGATTGCTATCCGTTAAAAGCTCCGGATTGATGTTTTCTCGTTTTCCTTCCGCCGCATCCTTCCAGGGTCCCGGTACGGTATCGTAACCGTACTTGATGGAGAAGCGCAAAAGCTCCTCGCATACTCCCCCGATGATTTTTCGGCCTCGGCCGTCGCATAGGGGTTCGATATAGTTTATGAGTCCGTTTGTGGCAAGACCGCCTAGCAGAATGCTTTTTTCCATCAAGAGGGTTTTACATCCGGCTCTTGAAGCCGTTAGCGCCGCCGCCACACCGGCGACTCCTCCTCCGGCCACCAAAACGTCGTATTCCGCTATCTTAGGCACTTCCAAATATTCCTTAATCATCCGCCCTACCTCCAAAAGATCGTGTGCGTTGGTACCTTTATTGTACATTAAAAATTCTCATCTTGCAGTATGGACTTTCTATTCTTTCTATATATAATATTCTTAAATGAGGCAAATCAGGTTTTTTCAAGAAGAAAAAGTAAAATGCCGAGAGGTTCCTATGCAAAATATTGATCGAATCCAAGAAACCGCTTATCAACTGATTTTAGAATTTTTAACCGGTGAAGAAAAACCGATTCCCCGTTTCGACCTTAACGACGAAACGGCGCTTTTGAACCTGTTATATAACCGCAAAGTTCTGTTTGCTTTGTCGCCTCTTTTGGAAAAAAAGCTTTCCGCACCTTCCGTAACCAAAATGAAGGTTCTAACGGCTCATCATAAGAACGTAATTCGGAAAAGGCTTTCCGTTGCAAAAGAGGTGATGGATACCGCCATAGAAAACCGTATCCCTTGCGTCTTCATCAAAGGCATGGCTTTATCCCGGCTCATATACGAAGACATATACATAAGACCGGGTAACGATTTGGATTTTTGGACGGGCCCCGAATATGCATTGCCCCTTGCAGAAATCTTATTACAAAAAGACTTCTATATCAGCGGCCGCCCGGATCCGAAGACCGGGAAGGCGGAAAAAATTAAAAAGCCCGTTATGATTCCGGGCTCCTACTATTACGAATACACCGTAGAAAAGGAAGTCGACGGTTTTTCCATAAAAGCGGAGATTAAAAAGCTATCCAGCGCCTTGCTATTCTTAAAGAACAGTCCCTATCGGGAAAACATGCTCCAATACACGGAAGAAATCGATTTGGAAGGAAACCGGTTTGTAACAAGCGATTTGGAATATACCCTTCTTCATTTGTGCGCAAACACATATGTTAATACCGAAAGCGAATTCGGCGTCCTTCATTCTCATCATTGGATCGATTACATGGATTTGTACCTTTTCTTAAAAAAGTATCAAAATGCTCTGGATTGGAAAAAGGTAAAAGAGCACGGAGAAAACTTGGGCATAACCCATCGAATCTACAAAACCTTTAACGACGTCAAAGAATTGTTCGGTTTTCCGATGGACGAATCGATTATCGGACAGTTTACCTTTAACCCCGAAAATGTTACGCATGAAAGGGTATTCCCGAGCGGTTCCTTAACCGATTGGAAAATGAGCATCAAGGAAAGGTTTTTCTACCCTAAGGAACGGATTATCGAATACTATAAAGGTATAAGAGCCGAAAAATTCCGACAAGAATACGTAGAAAAAAGCACGTATCGGGTAGAAACAATCGACGACAATCCTCCTTTCTTACGGATGGCGGATGAAGCGGGGATTGATTACGCCGATTTAAGAATATATAAAGACGATAAAGGACTCTATTTTCATTTGGATCTTGCCGAGGTTGTTAAGAAAAATCCTACGGATTATCAAGTGCTTTTGTCCTTGTTCAATAACGACATGGAATCCGACGTCTACCAAACCGTCATCCGAACCCATTACGACTCCAACGGCATCTACGCCGATTTGGAG
>JAAYHZ010000244.1 GCA_012744235.1 Clostridiaceae bacterium | reverse complement strand
GCAGGGCTTATTATACCTTATAGTCGCCGTTAAAAAAACACTTTTCGGCTATATGTTTACGGTTATCAAACATAACCGATTTTTTTGTCGGTTTTTGTCTAAATCTGTTTGCCGAATGAAGCCGTTAGAAAAACGCAAAGGGATTGGGTTCATTCGGGTCGTTATAAATTTTACAGTCTAACATCCAATCATCAAGTTTTTCTTTTATGGTTTCATCCAATTCGAGATAGTCGTCTTCCGTTATGTGCCCTCGTTTCTACATGCATTTGTAGAACTTCTTGATGCTTGTCGCCGTACTTTTGATGGAAGCGGGGGTGGACCACACGCATTTACGTATAAAGAATTCTCCCAAATAGCCGGATATGTTCATCCAATCGGTTCCTTCCGCCATTTCCAAAGCTTCCCATTGCAAAAGGTAGACATTGAGGTAGAACTTCACGTTTTGGTAATGCCTTCGAATCGTATTCTCCTTTAAGCCTTCCTTCGTTAAGTCCTCAATGAATTCTTTCAAGTAAACGTCGTTTTTCTTTTTAATTTCTTTCATTTTTTCATCATAATCGTCGTATTCTTCCATACAAAAAACTCTCCGTTCTTTTACTTATACTTTTTATTCGGCTCCGCCTTTATCGTCACTTTGCAGCCTTCGTCAAGGCGATACAAGAGTCTGCCGATATGCTCCATCGTATATCTTTTCTTCACCGATATTATGAAGATTTCGTTCCATCCGTAACTAATGGTCCCGTTGAGGTCGTCCCCGAATAACAATTCTCTTGCATGCTCGGCATCGTCTTCCAATGCATATTCAAGCCTTCGGTTGACTTCCTTGATATCGAAATATTCGGGGTCAAAAATGCGTCCGTTTGTATCCTTTTCAGCCCACGCCAACATCTCTTTTCTTTCGGGGTGACCTTTATTCATGATAATGCGGAGGAAATCTTCGTATCCTCCGACCCCTCCCACATCCTCCGAAGGTCTGTGCCTTGCGCCGGCAAGGCATACCGGTATCGCGTTATTCTTCGTATCCTTTATTCGCTTTTCAATAACAATATCATGACACCAAGAGTCGCCGTAATCATATACGTATTCGCACTTGTCATGTAGCTTAAACAGTTCGTCAACGGTTGTTGCTCCGGAATCCATTTCCTTTATGTCTTCTCCGTACAGCTCTTCGGGAGGACAATCCTCATCGGGAACGGTAACAACGATCCGATCAAATTCGAACCTGTACCAATGATAATCAAACCAATCGAAGGCGGCTTGTATCACTTGATGCAATTGCTGAAACGTAATATTCCCCGGAATTCTTAGCCTTCTCCAAATAAGCGGTTTTATGTCCTTAATATACACCTTGATATCATAAAAAACTTGTGAAAAATGAAGGCAAGCTAATATTTTTAAACGTTTAGTATAATAGCAGCAGAGGAAATGTTTTTAAAAACCCGATACGATATACTAAATACCGGTGAAGGAAAGGAGGCATACCGTGCAGTACCCGAAAAACCTTAAAACCGTATTGGAATATATCGAACGAAATCTTAAAACCGATATTACGGCCGAAGAGTTGGCAAGGATGGCGAACTACTCAACGTTTCACTTTTGCCGTTTGTTTTCTTCGATAATGGGCTCATCCGTCTCGGGCTACATCTTAAAGCGGAGGTTGGACCATGCTCTTTCGGAAATCGCCTGCGGCCGAAAAGCCATGGACGTTGTCCTCGAGTACGGCTTTGATACGTACGCAGGGTTTTACAAGGCTTTTGTAAGGATGTACGGCTGTTCTCCGAAAAAATATCTTCGTATTTACAAAGAACATAAAGTCAATAAAACGGAGGTGGTATCCGTGTATTCGGAAAAAGACATACGAAGCATTTTGGAGCATTGGGATATTGAAAAAAACCTTCCCGTCAAAGACATCTATATTATGGACGGAGCAAAGGTATCGGGTAACGTTTGGACGGTAGGAAACGATTACATCTTAAAAACCGGAAAACGAGAAGCATTGATTAAAAATCTTCGCATAGCAAAGGAGCTTCATAAATTAGGCTTTTCTTCTTCCCTGCCCGTATTAACAAAGGACGGAAAAGAATATGTAGACAATGAAGAAATCTTTGTTCTGACACACGGGATCAAGGGAAGCCCTCTTCCGAAATCCGAAAGATTCGGTGAAAATCGTTATGCATTCGGTTTGGAATACGGAAAAAGTATTGCCAAGCTTCATAAAGCTTTAAAGGCCGTACAAAAGGAGGTATCTCTTGACGAAACGGATTTGTATCGCCATGTGACAAATTGGGCGCTTCCCAATGTAAAAAAGCAAAACATTCAATGGAGCATGGGAATCGATGAAAGCTTTTTTGACGATTATGTAAATCGCTTCGGTGTATTGTTTGAAAAATTACCGAAGCAGCTGATTCACCGAGATCCGAATCCCGGCAACATCCTGTTTGACAAAGATAGGGTAAGCGGATTCATTGATTTTGATTTAAGCGAAATCAATATCCGTTTATGGGATGTTTGCTATTGCGCAACCGGTATCTTAAGCGAAGGAAGCGATGAAGCTTATGAAAAATGGCCGGAAATACTGAAGGGAATTCTCCACGGTTATGACCAAGAAGGAAAGCTTACCAAAGAAGAAAAGCAGTCGGTCTTCTATGTCATATGCTCTATCCAAATGATTTGTGTCGCTTACTTTGAAAGCAAAGACATATACAAGGAGCTGGCAAAAACCAATCGGAAAATGCTGATGTACATTATCAACAAAAAGGATGAAATATCAAGCATGTTGAATTAAATCATTGTAACCGTAACGAGTCCAAAACCCGCTTGGTCCAAGCCGTTTACCAAGCGGGTTTTATCGAAATCTAGGTTTTTCAACTATAATGTATTACAATGGTAGCAAACGGACTGATTCTATAAATCATTTCTAACCGTCGATAACCGTTTCATCATATAATCAAGCAAATTTATTATCTTTTCCGATAATCGTCGGAATCATTAATGACCGGAGGATGATAGCTATGAGTACGACCTTTTGTGAAACGTGTAGAAAAGAGGTTACATTTTCATCGGAGACCGCCTCCATAAAGGCAAAGCTTAAAGGTCAAGAATATATCTTCACCGGGAAGAAAGCGATTTGCATTGAATGCGGAAATGAGGTCTATGCAGCGGATATAACGGATGAAAACTTAAAATCATTGTACAATGCGTACCGTCGAAATAAATGACTTTCAACTATATCCTCTTTTTATAAAGCCGATTTTCGGCATCACTTCGGCTTTATGCTTCGGCAACAACAATTAAACGCCGGCTTTGATCGTTATACTCATTCATATCATAATCCCCGTATATATGAACCTTTGAGAATCCTGCTTGCGGAAGCAGCCGGTTATAATCCTCGTCAAGAAGAATTCTGTAGACGATATCGTACAGGTTGCTTTCCAATCGCTCTGCGCTATGGAAAAGGTCCAATATATGTATGGTATGAAGCCTATCCTTACGTTCTTTGACGAAAATCCGTGAAAAATCCGGACGATTCACCACCACCTCAATAGACGGTAGCGTTAACGTATAATGGGTTGTCCCTTGCGTTAAGATCAATATTCCGTTTTTATTCAACCGGTTTTTCATAGAGCGAAGAGCCGTCAATAAATCCTCATCCGTCTGCATATGGGTCAATGAGTTCGTAAGGCATACGATCGCATCAAAGGTTTTGTCAAATACCCGCTCCAGATACCGAAAATCGCATTGGTATAACGGGATGCTGTAATTTCTATTATTCAGATTCTTTTGCGCCACATCCAGCATCGATTTGGAATAGTCCGAGCCCCATACCTTGTATCCGGACTGTGCCAGCATCAGCAGATGCTGACCCGTTCCGCATGCACAGTCCAATACGCGCTCGACTCCGTATTTTAAGAAAATCTTGTTAAAAAACGTTTTCTCATCACCCAAATATTCGTCAATCGGACCGAATTCGTCATAGTCATAAGCAAATTTTTCATACGGATCCTTCACGGATCATCACCTCCGGAATATTTATACTTGTTTACACCCTTTTCATTTGCCCGATATTTTTTCTTTATCCTTCTCTATTTCAGAAAGCATGTATTCTGCAAACTCTTCTGCCTGTTCCTCATCCGTCGAGACCTTTGCATCGTTTTGGTATTCTTCCAAAGCAGCGGTAATGAGAGTTCGATATTTTTCCGGGACATTCATAAGCCCCCACTCCCCTCCTTCTTTTTTTGAAAGAACAAGACAGACTTTAACATATGCCAGCACCCGACATAAATTAAGAATGATATATGTGGGATTATTTAAAATATCCGTTTTTGCATTATGAATGTCATGCCAAAGGCTGTCGAAATATTCTTTTTTGCCCACAGGTGAAAAGACCTCTTTGATCTCTTTCCCGTAGAGTGTTTTTCCTCTGTGGTATATAACCGTAACATGAGCGGCCAGGTCTTTATCCGTTCCCTTCATCTTTTCTATATATTCGTTCGGGTTTGATCGGTACCAATCCAAATGCATCAAAGAAAAATGAAGCTCATACGGTGTCGGATAAGCAAAAGGCTTTAAGAATTCCTCTTTTACGATACTAAGCTCCATCCCCTTTGGCGGAGCTTCTTTATTAAATTCAATCGTCATGTCCATATACATTTTCTTGGTTTCATAGGAAAGATCGTTTTCCACAACCGTCAAAAGGTCGATATCGCTTTTCTCGGCATTAAAACAACCCGTCACGGCAGAACCGTGTAAATATATGCCGATCAAATTATCGCCTAAAAGGTCGATATTCTTTTGTACAAAACGATCCAACAAATTTTGATACTTCTTTATACCCATATACCCATACCCGGCTGAAAAATATCCGAAAGCATAATATCGTATAAAGCTATTCTACTACAAAAATCCGATATTTCATAAAAAACAGGCGACCTTCTTCATCTATTCTTCGTCAATATGAATCCGTATGTCTGTCCCGAATACATCGAAAGCATGCTCTATACCGAAACCGAATCATGACGAATTTGTTTGGATTTTCTATTGACGTCCAAATATTCAAATACTAATCTATAATTGTAAATTATTCTCGGAGGTTCGCTATGTTTGATTATGAAAAACACAAAAAGCATTATTCCGAAGCCAAGTTTTGGGACAAGGTATTGAAGTTTGCGAAGAAAGCAGGTATCAAGGTTGTTTACAACGCGTTATTGCTGTTCTATACCCTCCAAAAGCCCGACGTTCCTCCGCATGTAAAGGGGATTATTATCGGGGCTCTTGGATATTTCATATTCCCTGTCGACATTGTTCCCGATATCGTACCGGTTGTAGGTTATGCCGATGATTTAAGTGCACTTTTAGGTGCTCTCGGGTTAACCGCTCTTCATATTGACAGTACAACAAAAGACATGGCAAAGCAAAAATTGAGGGATTGGTTCGGTGATTATGACCAATCCGAAGTGGAAAATGACAATTAACAGATTTCACATGCATTGGCTTCGTAACGATAATGCCGGATTAGCATAAGGCTTTAAGAAGGACAACCGTAAATAATTGTTCTTTGATTTGATGAAACTCTTGCTTGACAATAGCATAGTCAAGATGCAATAATGAAGCAGAGGCGAAGTCAAATATGAATAATGTAGAAGAAAAAACGTTTTTTTCATCCGTGTGTAAAGCTATCATCGGTGAAGACAAAGAATTACGAAGGCTATTTTCCGATAACAATCCTTTGTATTCACGGCAGCATAACGGCATTTGTTGTCTTTATGAAACAACAATGGTGTACTTGGTATTTAAGCAATTGTTGAAGGACGGATTTCCATACATCGTATCATGGGAGCATCCGTATCCGGGAAACAGCAGTCTAAAAGCGGACATGGGTATATTGAATGCCGATCATAGCGTTAATTCCCTTGTGGAATTTAAAATATGGGTTTCGGAAAAAGGCGAAGAAGTAAGAGCCGATGTTGAAAAATACAATAAATGCGGATTTTCGGGAGACAAATACTTGTGCGTCATCGAATACGGCGGACCGAATATGTTTGATAACTGTAAATACTTAACGGATAATAATCCGGAAATGGACATTATCGGCATGGAGACATTCGACACCCGCTATTTTGACTCATGGAGAACCCAACAACTTATAGAGAACCCCGTTAACCTCTACTTTTTCAAAATGAAAAAATAAAAAGACAAGCCCTAAGATTAAGAAAGAGACTAAAGCAAAAATGCCGTCTTTTATACCTTTACCGAACATTCTTACAGACGCTCGGCATCACTATCCCTTGTGCCTTCCTTTTCTTCCTTTTTAAAGCGTATTTGAAAAGGCTCTTGAGCGCAACTAAATTCAATCTTTTTGTAAATCTCCGTCTCGTTGTGCAATTCGCTTCTTGCTACGTTAATGTTCATATAGGAGACCGGAATATACCCTTTCGGCAAGGATACGACGATTTGCACCGCATCTCCCCTTTGCCGTCTCCTCCTGTAAATTCGATTTTGCCCAACGTAAGGATGAAAAACCGCAATTCTTAATAGAAACGTTTATGGACAAATGACCGTCGTTGTAGAATTTAAATATGCAGGTCGATAAAAAATCCCGAAACCGTTTTGTGCTTTTATATTGAGTAAAATCACCCTCGCACTCTGTATATGCTGAACCTCAATGTCGCCTATAAGGGAATACGGTATATCGTTAAATGTTGCGCATATGACTGCATTTTCAATACGGAAAAGCTGATTTTCGGCAATCAATCTCCGGCCTTTGTTCTCAATCACTTGAAAAAACGTATTTGTTTTCCTATTCGCTTTGCTCCTTTTGTTCGTCAACAGATATCGGGAGACCTCCAACCAAGATTAAGTTAAGTATACCGGTTTTTACCACATAGTGAAGTCTCGTATTTTGTTTTATTACCTATATAAATGAATTCACAGACGGTGTTTCGACCCTTATCCGTTGGCGAAAACCGAAAATATTTGAAAGAAAGAGATTACGAGAGACTTGAACCGCATGTGATGGAATTGTTACCGGGATTAACGAGAAAAAGATAATCATACAAACAAAAAAATGGTAAACTTATAATTAAATAATCAAATTAAAATTTAATACGGAAGGCGGAAAACGCAATGCAAAACCATGATGTAAATCTCGGTGTTATCGGTCTTGGAT
>JAAYHZ010000243.1 GCA_012744235.1 Clostridiaceae bacterium | reverse complement strand
GTTGTAATTATCCGGAAACGTAAACAACAGCTGCGGCGTACGGAAGGCCGGATTCGGGTCCTCAAAATCCACGCTTCCTGCAAAATTCATGGCATGAACCACCATGGCCCCTACTTGGGGATGCTGCCCGATTCCTCCGTTGATTTTCGGGTAATGGGTGATCAAAATATCCGGACGTACTTCCCTTATCAAGCGGGCGATTCTCAATATATTCGGCTCGTTCACCAAATTAATCTTGTCCTCTATGTTCAAAAACCGTACGTCTTCGCTGCCCAATATCTTGCAAGCCTTTATGACCTCCCGGTATTTTATGGCCACCCGTTCGTCTACGATGACCTTTTCCTCATCCTTGCTCTGCCCGCCTCCCGTAAAGCGCAGCATGTCCGATACCACCGCGTCGTGAATGCGGACGCCTTGCAATACGGCGGCCACCGTTACCTTATCTCCTCTTCTTGCGTGATGGCACAAGGTCCCTCCGCAGTGGTCAAAGGTGTCGGCAGGATGGGCCATGATGACCAATATTTGTAACGGACCTTTTGCATACCCTTCCATCTTGTCCGAAAAATCCATGGGTTTCACCTGTACCTTTCCTTATGTATTTTTTATGAATAGCGAACGGATATTTTCATATCCAATATTGCCATCTTCGACGGGGCTTTAATCGTGATAAGATTTTTTCCCTTGATCAAATAGGAAGGGTCGATTTCATGAACGGTATACAGGCCTTCCTCGTACCCCGGAGCCGTCAAAAATCCGTTGACATACGCCTTTTCCCCTTCCGCTTTGTCCTTCTTGCGGATGCAAAGATAGGCTTTCCCGCCCTTTTCCTTCACCGAATCTCCGACGTAAATATACAGGGAGACAGCCTTTTGTTCGTCCGCCTCCAAGGGGTTGGCAGGGTTCAATACGGGTACGTTGAGAAACTCGTCGTAAGGGTAGTTTCCTCCCGCCGCCTTTCCCATGCCTCGGATGCTGATAAAATAGTCTTTGTCCAATTTTTCAAGCCTGCTCTCCTCCGAAATTTCTCCGGGAAGGGTAAAGCCGGCATCGACATAGCCTTTTACGTCTTTTCCGGTATAGTTGAAAAGAAAAACCCCGTCCGCTCCTTGGGAAAAAGCGTTCATTGCCCGGGCTCGGTAGCAAAGGAGAGAATCCCTTTCTCTTCTCGCCTCTTCGTCGGGTATTCGGTTTTCATCCAAGGAAGCGACGTATTTTACTCCGTATTTTTTCGCCAACAAGGCGCTGTAGAGAGGATCGTTCATGGTGAAATACCCGCCGGTGAACAAAATGTCAACAAAGCCTTTTTTAAGCCACGCCTCGATGTCCAGTCCGATGGTTTTCGCATACTCTAAAGAATCCGGCACTCGTACCGACAGCAGGATGGCTTTTTGCCTTTCTACGCTTCTTTCTACAATGCGTTTTTTGATCCGCTCCATCAAGGCGGTCATCCATTGGATTTCTTCCTCGGTGGCGGGAAGACCCTGCGCCGTAGTAGAGAAAAAGACGGGATGCCGGAAAAAGTCCAAATGGACGCCGTCGATATCGTAGTTGTCGCATACTTCCTCTACGAATTTATAGGCCAAATCGCGGATTTCCTCCACGGCATAGTCCACCGCCGTCCAAGCGCCGTAAAGCCGTTTTTTCACCCGGTTACCGATAAGCCGGTCCGGATGCTCCCTCTTGATTTTGTTATTCTCAAAGCAAGCGATGCTTCCGGGGTCGTTCCCCGCATCGTGGGTGTCGTTCATCCGCATACCCCAAAACACTTCGATGCCGTGGCGATGACAAAAATCCGATATGATCTTCAAACAATCGGTCCCCTGCTCCACAAGCTTTTGGGTAATATTGTTTTTATATCGGTCGGCGGTTACGGTAAACAGCTGCCCGTGCTTGGTATTGAAGGTGAACTGGCCGAAGCCGGAGCTTCGCGTCACGTAAATTAAGGTATCCGTACCGCTGTTTACAAGCTTTGTCGTCCGCTGCTCAAGCAGCGCCTCCGCCGTGGCCTCCTTGCAATAGATGATATCGCCGCCGTCATTGTCGAAGATGACTCTCCGCCTTTTGTCCAAGGCTTCTTTTAAAAGCTCCTTGTAATCCTTCACAAATACCACC
>JAAYHZ010000242.1 GCA_012744235.1 Clostridiaceae bacterium | reverse complement strand
GAGGTAGCTGATACCCAAATTCGGGACGTTTATCGCAATTGAATACCATAAATTGGATTTTATTATGTCATTAGTGTAATTTTACGAGTGTAAGAATGAGCTTTTTGCAGTAGAATCAATGTTTAAAAGGGCATCCTTAGGGTACGAAGAAGCGGGAGTACGGTATCCCGAACTGAAAGGCAACTACGGCATTCCGAAGGGCGTCTTCCTGTCTCGGTATTGGTCCTATACGGGGATAGCCGGTATGTATTTTCCTTTTACGGCGGAGGCGAATATCAACACGAACCTGCCTCTTTTTATGCTGCCGTCCGTGACCGCCCACGAGATGGCACACCAAAGAGGCTTTGCCCGGGAGGACGAAGCCAATTACATCGCCTATTTAACGGGAAGGCTTCATCCGGATCCGGATTTTCAATACTCCGGGGTTATGCTGGCGCTGCGGTATACCATGAGTACCTTAAGGAAGGTTCGAGAGGAACTTTACATGGAGGTTCTTTCCGAATACGGAGAAGGAATTCTTCGCGATTTTTTGGCTTGGCAGGATTACAAAGAAAAATACGAGGGCTTGATTAATGATCTGACAAGTGATATAAACGATTTGTATTTGAAAGCCAACAACCAAGAAGAGGGGATCGAAAGCTACGGACGAATGGTGGCGCTGCTTCTTGCGGATTATCGCGCCGCAAATGAAGCCGGTGCCCGATAATGACCGATCCGATTTTTTATACATAAAGGAGTGACCCATGAAATTTGTAACACAAAAAGTACCGTATTTTTTGGCCGTCATCGCGGCATACTATTTGCTTCCTTTGTTCGGGAAGGATACCGGAAGCTTTATGCTGATTCTGCTCGTTTTAATGCCTATCGTATGCTTCGCATCCGCTTTTTGGTACGGGATAAAACGGGGCTTGGCCTTGACCTTTCCGTTGATAATCGCAATATTGTTTGTCCCTTCCGTATTTTTATTCTACAACTATACGGCTTGGGTTTACGCCGTCGTATACGGCATCATCGGTCTTATAGGGAATTTAGCGGGAGGTCTTTTATTTAAAAATAAGCAAGGGGAGTCAGGATTGAAAAAATGAACGTAAGGGTAAGAGAATACCGAGAAGAAGACATACCTTCCATGATACGCATTTGGAATGAAGTGGTGGAGGAAGGAAACGCCTTTCCTCAGGAGGAATGCTTGACGGAAGAGACGGGGAAAATATTTTTTGGAGAGCAAACCTACTGCGGAGTAGCGGAAAATGCTTTAAACGGAGAACTGCTCGGCTTATACATTCTGCATCCGAATAACGTGGGAAGGTGCGGACATATCAGTAATGCAAGCTACGCCGTCCGATCGGAATACCGAGGAAGGGGAATCGGTAAAAAATTGGTGACAGACTGTATGGCCAATGCCAAAAGGTGCGGATTTACCGTTTTGCAGTTTAATGCGGTGGTAGCTACCAATACCGCGGCAAGACGTTTGTACGAAAACTTAGGCTTTAAGCAGTTAGGTACGATACCCGGCGGTTTTCGAATGAAGGACGGGCGCTACGAAGATATCTGCCCTTATTACATCCTTCTTTGAAACAAATAAAGATTTGGAAAAAGTAAAAATTTTGACATACGGCACTTTACTTTTTTCATCCTATCCATTAGAATAGAGTTCAATGTAAATAAAAAAGGCTATGAAGGGAAGAAGTAAGTTCGGATCAGCCTTTACAGAGAGCAGCCGGCAGGTGAAAGGCTGCAAGGAAGCCGAACCGAATACATCCCGGAGCCGCAGCCTGAAAGCTTTTTTATTAAAGCAAGTAGGGTGTGACGGGTTCGCCCGATACAGCGTATGAGTGTGTTTGCACTCGGTGAGGAAAATCTCGCGAGGGATTTTCGAAGATGAGGTGGTACCGCATATTCTGCCCTCTGTTCTACATACGGGAACAGAGGGTTTTATTAATTTATACGATCATTTGAAAAAGGAGTTGAACGGAACATGAAAATTTACGAAGAACTTATGGCTCGCGGTTTGATCGCCCAAGTTACGGATGAAGAAGAAATCCGAGAGCTTATCAATAACGGTAAAGCAACATTCTATATAGGGTTTGACCCGACGGCGGATTCGCTGCACGTAGGTCACTTTATGGCGCTGTCTTTGATGAAGCGGTTGCAGCTTGCCGGGAACAGGCCGGTGGTCCTTTTAGGCGGGGGTACCGGGTTTATCGGGGATCCCTCCGGGAGAACCGATATGCGTACCATGATGACCGCGGAAACCATCCGGCACAATATTGAATGCTTCAAAAAGCAAATGGAAAGATTTATCGAGTTCGGCGAAGGCAAAGCCATTATGGTAAACAATGCGGATTGGCTTTTGAAGCTGAACTATATCGAAATGCTGCGGGAAGTGGGCATCCATTTTTCGGTTAACAACATGCTTCGTGCGGAATGCTACAAGCAGCGCTTGGAAAGAGGACTTTCCTTCCTGGAACTGAACTACATGATCATGCAGTCCTTCGATTTCTACTACCTGTTTAAAAACTACGGATGCAATATGCAGTTCGGAGGGGACGACCAGTGGTCCAACATGTTAGGCGGCAAAGAACTGATTCGCAGAAAACTGGGCAAAGACGCTTACGCCATGACCATTCCCCTTTTGTTAAATTCCGAAGGCCAGAAAATGGGGAAAACCGCAAAAGGAGCCGTTTGGTTGGATCCTAACAAAACCTCTCCCTTCGAGTTTTATCAATACTGGCGTAACGTGGACGATGCCGACGTAATCAAATGCTTGCGCATGCTGACATTCCTGCCCTTGGAGGAAATCAACGAAATGGAAAAATGGGAAGGAAGCCAAATCAATCGAGCCAAGGAGATCTTGGCCTTCGAGCTGACGAAGCTGGTACACGGGGAAGAAGAAGCGAATAAAGCAGACCAAGCCGCTCGTGCGCTT
>JAAYHZ010000241.1 GCA_012744235.1 Clostridiaceae bacterium | reverse complement strand
GATTCTGTACTACGAACCGCTTTCGATGGATGTTTACAAGGCAGTGGAAACGGCGGCTCCTGCCATATTGGCAGCGGAATCTTGTGAAAAGGGCGGAATTCTTTTGGAGGTTCCGAATTTTAGGGAGGAATGATATATGAAATACAAGTGGATACCGGTAAACTTAAACGCACCCTTTGCACCTCGTGACGGTGCGGGGCTTCTGTCTTTCAAAGGGAAGCTGTGGCTTTTGGGAGGATGGAACCCGAAAGACAAAGTAAACTTCCCCTCCATATGCAATTCCGAGGTATGGTCTTCCGAGGACGGATTGAACTGGACTTTGGAGATAAAGGAAGCGCCCTGGGAAGGAAGACATACGGCGGGTTATGTGGTTCATGATCAAAAGATGTGGATTGTGGGAGGCGATTGCATCCAAGGGCGCTACCAGCCGGATGTGTGGTGCTCGGAAAACGGCAAGGACTGGGAGCTCGTCTCGGATAACGTTCCGTGGGGGCAAAGAGTGCTGCATCATACCGTGGCTTTCAAAGGGAAAATATGGGTCATGGGCGGACAAACCGTCCCCGGATTCGTACCTTCCGAACCGAGAACGATATACTATAACGATGTATGGTGCTCCGAAGACGGAAAGCATTGGGATCTCGTACTGGAGCACGCACCGTGGGTTCCGAGGGGCATGATCGGGAATAACGCCGTACTCCATGATCGTATATGGTTATTAGGTGGCGGTACCTATGATACGCCGGAGTTTCCCGTAAGAAAATATTACAACGACGTTTGGAGTACGGAAGACGGAATCCGGTGGGAGCTTCACAGAGAAACGAGCCCGTGGAAAGGAAGACAGTACCATGAGATTGCGGCATTTGACGGACATTTGTGGGTAATGGAAGGCTTTGACGGCGTCTTTTACATCGAAATGCCGGACGGTACAAAGAAATTTAAAAATCCGGATAGAAGCGGCAATATTAAAGACGTTTGGTATTCTCCGGACGGTGTTCATTGGGAGGAATTACTCGATACGCCTTGGCTGCCTCGCCATGCGGCAAGTGTTACGGTACATCAAGATGCGTTGTGGATGGTAGCGGGAAACAATATGACACCGGATGTGTGGAAATTGGTAAGGATTTCCGACTAATGCATAAAGAATAAACCATGTATGGCTCCTATAGGCCATATTTCCACAAATTTGTGCGTTTTAAATCTTTTTTAACCTATTTACTTTCTCGGTCTATTGATATATATTAAATAACAACAACAATATTTACTATGTTTTTTTTTATGTGAGAAGGAGGAGAAGTATGAGAAAAAGAACTATTTTTGCACTCCTATTAGTTGTTGCAATGACAATGTCTTTGTTGGCGGGTTGTGAATCCTACAATCCGACGTATGATACATTGGTTATCGCAACGACATCCTTTGAAGGTAAATTTAATCCCTTCTATGCAGAGAGTGCTTATGACTGGCAGGTTTTGAACCAAATCTTTGTTACCCCGCAGATGGTAAACAAAGATAACGTGCTGGAAGATTATGCAGGTTCCATCGATTACAAAGAAATCAAAGCCGACGACGGACATACGCAAGTAGAATATACCATCAAAATTAAAAAAGGTATGAAGTATACCGACGGTACACCGGTGACTATCGACGACGTTATCTACTGCTACTATGTTTGGGCTGACCCTTCCTACACAGGTCCGAGTTCTACATTCTACACCGAGGACATCGTAGGTTTGAAGGAATACTACTATGACGACCCGAACTACTCGTCCGTAATCGAAGGTTATGCGAAAGCCGTTGAAGAAAAATACTCCTTGGATACCATTTCCAAAGAAGACTTTATTACGTACTTAATAGAGACGAAATTGGAAGGCTGGTGGAATGGAAATCCTTCGGCTGAAATCGCAAGCGGCTATACTTGGTCCGATTACATCATTGACGAAGGTTTCGAAGAACAACTTAAGAACATCGACGCTTCCAACCCCGACCAAATGCTGGCATTGTTAGCGGAAGTGGAATATACCAACTATGCAGAATACTACGATCCTGCAACTTGGTGGGGAGCAAAGCTTGCCGAAGATTATATCAAAGGCAACTTGGAAGACGGTATTGACGTTCCGACCATCACAGGTATTACCAAGGTTGACGATTATACATGCAAAGTATTGTACAATTCCGTTAATATTTACGGAGACCGTACCGTCAACGCTTATTTGGTTCCCAGACACTACTACGGTGAATTTACAAAGGGTAATGCGGAAGCCGTTGTAAGTGCGAATATGGATAAGCCGATGGGCTCGGGTCCGTACATTTGGCAAGGTTACGCCGATAATATCGTTACTTGCGTAGCCAATGACAACTTCTTCTTAGGAAAACCCTACATCAAGACGGTTAAATGGCAAGTTTACACCGATGAAGACATTCTTGCGGCATTTGTTGCCGGAGACATCGATATTGCAAACCCGACCTTGAACAAAGATAAATTACAGGCTTACATTGATGCAGGCCTCCACTACGACTTGGTTGACAACAACGGTTACGGATACTTAGGTATCAACTCCAACAATGTTGAAAAACTGGTAAGACAAGGGTTTATGCACTTATTGAACCGCAAGCCTTCCGTTGAAGGTTACTACGGAACAATGGCTCAATTGATCGAACGTCCGATGACCACCACATTAGCCGAATATCCGGACGAAGCGAAGGAATACTACGGATACGATCCTCAAAAGGCACTTGCGAAATTCAAGGAAGCCGGATACGAACAAAAAGACGGTAAGCTGGTGAAAAACGGACAGCAATTAGTGCTTAACGTTTACATCGGCGGTGAGGGTATCGGTGACCATCCGGGTTATGCGATGCTGACACAAGCGGCGAACGACTTAAAGAACATGGGCGGCGAGCTCATTATCCACGACGTTCAATTCTCCGTATTGCAAGCGGCCATGAACAGCGGAGAAGCCGATATATTCGTACTTGCTTGGGGTACCGTTACCACTTGCGACCAAAGATCGCAATACATGACCGGCGGAGGACAAAACCGTACCAATATCAGCAACAAAGAACTTGACAATATTTTGGAACAAATCGTCGTTACCATGGATCTGAAAGAAAGAAAGGCTCTTGTTGCCAAAGCATTGGATATCGTTATGGAAGAAGCCGTTGAAATGCCTCTTTATCAAAGAAAGAACGGATACGTTTACAATCCGGTTACCGTCGATATTTCATCACTGCCTGAAACATCGACCTACTGGAGCTACGAAAACGTTCTGTACAAGATCAAGCTTAACTAATATCGAAGAAAAAGGCTTGAATCTCTCCGCTGTGAATACAGCGGAGAGATTTATTATATTCAACAATAGCCGGAATAAATAACCATAAGTAAGGGTTATCGGCGATATGAAAATGATCCATGTCTTACATATACCATCTTACTAAAGGGGAAGGAAGAAGAAGATGAGACAATACATTATCAAAAGGGTGATAATCAGTTTCATTGTGCTGATCGGCGTATCCATTATGCTATACGCCATAACCAGAATGATGCCGTCTGATTTTGTAGAATTATCGACAGCCAATAACTTGAAAATCACCGAAGAACAAAAAGAACATTTGCGAGAATTGTACGGCCTCAATACGGGTATTATTGAAGGCTACTTTTTATGGTTAGGGAAAGTTATTAAAGGAGACCTTGGCGTATCGTTATATTATAAACGACCGGTTGCGGAATTAATTAAATCCTATGCGCCCATTACCTTTACGGTAGCATTTATCGCCTTGATATTGGAATTGCTTGTAGCCATACCGCTAGGCATTATAGCGGCTACAAACCAATACAGCAAAAAAGACTATTTGATCGTTATGTTTGCATTTATGGGAATTTCCCTGCCGATTTTCTTTTTTGCCGTGATATTAAAACGAATATTCGGCCCGTTTGGATTGAACATCCTGCCGGTAGCAGGAATGTTGAATGCCCGAGCTACATATACAGGTTTTTCATTTGCTAAATTAATGGATTATGCACGGCAGTTGATCATGCCCATTACGTGCTTCGTTATTACCAGTGTCGGGGGGCTTTTGCGCTATACTCGAACCAACATGCTGGAGGTTTTAAATTCCGACTATGTCAGAACCGCCAGAGCCAAGGGACTGCCGGAGCGGAAGGTCATAGGAAAACATGCATTTAAGAATACATTGATTCCTATCGTTACCTTGGTAGGAGGCATGCTGCCCGGATTGTTTTCCGGTGCCGCCATTACCGAAGGACTTTTCTCCATCGAAGGATTGGGAAACATGGCGCTGACCGCTTCTTATCAAGCGGACGTTCCCTACTTAATGGGATTTAACATGTTTCTTGCGGTTATGACCCTAATCGGCACATTATTATCCGACATACTTTATGCCGCCGTAGATCCGCGTATTCGATACAGTTAGGAGGACGAATGATGGAAGAATTTAAAACTAACAATATCGAAGCCCGTGATTCTACGGAGAATAATCGGATCTTTTTAACCCCGGGCCAATTGGTCATGAGGCGTTTTATTCGTAACAGAGCCGCCGTTATCGGAATAGTGGTTTTAGTCTTCATGGTCGTGTTTTGCTTTATCGGTCCTTTGTTTTTGCCGTATACCGAAACCGAATTGTTTTACATGGCAAAGGAACAAAATACGGTAACCGCGGAAGACGGTACCGTTATCGGTTTTATCTTTGAAATCGACGAAAGCTTAACCTTTACAAGCGAAACGGAATACGGAAGAGTAAGTAACAATACACCTTTTGTTGAAACCACAAAAGGATCTTTGCTCTCTATGGAAGAACGAGATCTTACGGCTCTCACTTCCAAAGACACCGATGCCGAATACTATGTAAGCATGATGAGCGGCGTTTCCGGCAACGAGCAAGCCGTTGCGGCTTTTTATGAGGACGGAACATGGATTATGAACGTGTTAACCGATAGCGGTTTCATCAACGTTAGCGGTACATGGGAGTACCACGACAAGGAAGAAATCCGCATGAACGATCGTCGTATCGTCAATGCCGTATTGAATGTTCGTGCCGCACCGTCGAAGGCTCATCCCTTAGGGACCGACCAAGGAGGTCGCGACATGCTTACCCGCCTTATGTACGGCGGAAGGGTCTCCCTATTGGTAGGCTTGTGTGTTGTAATTGTGGAATTACTCATCGGCGTAACTTTAGGAGGTATTGCAGGCTATTACGGCGGAAAAATCGATATGGTTATCATGAGGCTGGTAGAAATATTCTACGCCATTCCCTTTATCCCGCTGATGCTGATTATCTCGTCCATAATGATGCAGCTTCGAATATCACCTGCTAATAAGATATATTACATCATGTTTGTCATGGGTATCTTGTATTGGGCCGGCGTCGCCCGTATGATCCGCGGACAGATCCTCTCTTTAAGAGAAATGGAATACATGCAAGCGGCGGAGGCATTAGGCTTGAGGACATCTCGGAAGATTTTCAAGCATTTAATCCCCAACGTAATGCCCTTGATTATTGTTATGGCTACCATGGATTTAGGAAGCATTATATTAACGGAATCCACCATGAGCTTCTTAGGCGTCGGAGTTGCCGCTCCCTACGCTTCGTGGGGAAATATGGTCAGCGCCGTTACATCCGCTACGGTTATGAAAAACAATCCATGGATTTGGATACCGCCCGGATTATGCATTCTGATCACCGTTTTGGCATTTAACTTTGTCGGTGACGGTCTGCGTGATGCCTTCGATCCCAAGATGAAACGGTAGGTGATAAAATGACAGCGAAAAGCGATAAAAAAGTTTTAAAAGAAATAAAGAGATTTAACAATCAAAAGTATCGAGATTACAATAAATATTTGAAGCGTAAACGGGTGCCGGAAAACGAATACATCACCGTCATGAAGGATCCGAATAATATTTTGGAGATCGATAACCTTCAAGCCTATTTCTACACCGATATCGGAACGGTGAAAGCGGTAGACGGTGTTACCTTCGACGTGCCCATGGGAAAAACCATCGGCGTTGTAGGCGAATCCGGATGCGGGAAAAGCGTAACCGGTCTTTCCATTATGCGCCTGCTTCAAAGTCCCCAGGGGCAGATTACCGGAGGAGAAATTCGGTTGAATCAGGTAGGCTTGAACCGAGCCGTTAATATTCCGAAAATGCCTTTGAAGGAAGTGGAAAAAATCCGGGGCAAGGAAATCGCTATGATCTTCCAAGAACCCATGACATCTCTGAACCCGGTCTTTACCATCGGAGACCAAATCGATGAGATTATTGAGCTGCATAACCCGAATATGAACAAGAACGAAGTAAAAGCTCGTACGATAGAAATGTTGAACATGGTAGGCATTCCGCGAGCGGAAGGGGTCTACAAAAACTATCCCCACGAGCTTTCCGGCGGTATGAGGCAACGTGTCATGATCGCCATGGCATTGTCTTGCAACCCTCGTTTAATTATCGCCGACGAACCTACGACGGCATTGGACGTTACCATACAAGCGCAAATATTGGATTTGCTGGTCACGTTAAAAGAAAAAATCAACTCCTCCATCATGCTGATCACCCATGACTTGGGTGTCGTGGCGGAAGTGGCGGATATCGTCGTCGTTATGTATGCAGGAAGAGTTGTGGAGCAGGGTACGGCGGAGGAAATCTTTTATCATCCAAGCCATCCCTATACACTGGGACTGATGAAATCCCGTCCTTCTTTGAATGCAGACGCAAAAAGATTGTATTCCATACCGGGCAACGTTCCGAACCCGATTAATATGCCGAACCACTGCTACTACAGGAACCGATGCGAATTTGCTACGGCAGAATGCGGCGGGGTTTATCCCCCTATGATACAATTAAGCGAAACCCACAAGGTCTGCTGTTACAACCCTATCAAAGGGAATTTTACGTTAGGAGGAGAGTAATATGCAAAAAAATGACAACATACTGGAAGTGAAAAACCTCAAAACGTATTTTCCCATTAAGTCCGGTGTCTTGCAAAGAACCGTTGGCCATATTAAAGCGGTAGACGATGTGAGTTTCTCCATAAAAAAAGGACAAACTTTCGGGCTGGTGGGAGAATCCGGTTGCGGAAAAACCACGATCGGGAGATCCATACTTCGGTTGGTAGAGCCCACGGCCGGCTCCAGCATTATTGACGGAGTGGATATCTCCAAGTTAAAATCGAAAGAGCTGCGGAGTATGCGGAAAAAGATGCAACTCATTTTCCAAGACCCGTATTCTTCCTTGAACCCTCGCTTACCGGTGGGAGAAATCATCGGAGAAGCCGTGTGGGAGCACTACATCCGAAACCAAAAAAACGGTACGCCGGATAACGAATTGAATTTAACAAAGGAAAATTTCCGTGATTATATTCTGTCCGTCATGAACGACTGCGGTCTGTTCCCTTACTATATTGACCGTTATCCCCACGAGTTTTCGGGGGGACAAAGACAGAGAATATGTATAGCAAGAGCACTGGCTTTAAACCCCGGGCTCATTATTGCAGACGAACCGGTTTCGGCCTTGGACGTTTCCATACAAGCCCAAATTATTAACCTCATGAAGGAGCTGCAGGAAAAAAGGAATTTGACCTACTTGTTCATTTCCCATGACTTGTCGGTGGTTGAATACATTTCGGATGTTGTGGCGGTAATGTATTTGGGAAATATCGTGGAAATGGCACCGAAGAAAAGCTTGTTCGGCAACCCCTTACATCCCTATACGGAAGCGCTTTTGTCCGCCGTTCCTTATCCCGATCCTGCGGCAAAGCGCAATAAAAAGAGGATTATCTTAAAAGGCGACCTTCCGTCTCCTGCAAATCCTCCCGTAGGATGCCGATTCCACACCCGATGTCCTTACGCAAAGGACATTTGTGCACAAAAGATTCCGGAATACAAAGAGGTTGCTCCCGAGCACTACTGCATGTGTCACAAGGTAAACGGACTATTTTAAAAAATATAAAGAACAGGAGCGTGTGCTCCTGTTTTTTATGCCCAATAACCTCATTTTACTTTGCATATCCTATAACCTTATTCTTGTCCGTAGGACACCGCCAAAGGAATTTCGAAGTCCGCTCCTACGTCGAACACATACGTATATATTCCTCCTTCGTTTCTTTCCTTCACAAAGGTTCGATTGGTAACCAATCGATAGCGGTTATTGCCCAAATCCTCTATACCTTCGATAAAGTAAGATGCGTTCCACGGTCCCGAAGGCCGAATGTGTATGTATCGGTTCACCAATCCCTGCAAATTGGCGGGCTTTTCGTCGAATTCAACGTCGATAAAGCGGTTGTCGTTTAATTCTTTTTGGAAATCCGTGACCTTCCCCTTGGCGCACCCTAAAGGAGAGGTCAGGGTATACCGATAGTCTCCTTCTTTGTACTCAAGCAGGGTACCCTTTGACAAAAATGCATAAACGACCTTGCCTTCTTTTATGCGGAGAAAACCCAATCTTCCTTTAAAGCGAATTCTTTCGTCAATGAGAACCTCCGTATCTTCCGAAATACTCGAGAATACATAATCCGTAATGCCGTCTTTATGAGGTACCTTCACGGCGCCGAAGAGGAACGATGCGTCTTTTTTCTTGTTCTCATCCTTTACCTCAACAACAACCGGTTGCGGCTTCGTCAAGCTCGAAGCGTCGTCGTAAGCCTCGTAAACAGAGGTAAACAAGCTCTTTAGTCCGGGCCCTTTTCTTAAGCCTAACAAGTAATAAAGAAACTTCGGATTTCCGGGCTTGTTTTGTGGAGGTACTCCCTTTCCTTTTGTAACCTCATCAAAGGGTCCCATAAGCCAAGCCTTGAAAGCAACGGAATCGATTTTTCCTTGGGAAACGTTCCAAGTATCCTTTACATTCCACACGGCCTCCACGATACCGTTCGGAACGGTGCTGCATTCCGCGTTGTATATATAGCTTAATCCGGAGCCATGGCTTTTTCCTCTGTCCGGATTTTCGCCGTAGGAAATGCCTTCTCCGGCTGCCGTTTCGAACCATTTTACTTGATTACCGAGATTCACATCCAAAGAGCCTTCCCCGCCGTGCAAGGAAAACCGGTGGCTTTCTCCTCCGGATACACGGAAGAAATCTACGTAGTAGGCTTTCCCCGGTGAAATTTCGATCATGGTTAGGGATCGGTTGTACATATCCGTTTCATCGTATACGTTCGGCGCATCCACATCGATATTTTTCACGACGGCATCGTCTTCGAAGCCTTTTACTACACCGGGATCATACGTGGTTTTTTGGCATTTGTCGTTGACCAAAACGCAGTTGTGGCTTAGGGTATGATTGTTCCACTCCGGTACGTCATAAAATCCCGCTTCGCAATAGCTCGGATAGCCTAAATCCGGAGAGATGTCAATACCCTTGTAGTACAGCTCCATGTTCAATTTGTCCCAATGACCGTGACCGACGGTGCGACCGAAATAAAGGTTGGCAAAATTCCCTCCTTTATAGGGCTGCCTTAATATGCAGTTTCCGTAACCGCATAAAAGATCGGAACGGGTGTAAGAGGATTGCGATGATTTCATGTTTTGTCTTAACAACGTAATCATTTCCTCTTTGCCGGTTATCCGAGGATTTTCAAACTCTCCCGTTTGGGCATCCGGCCAAACCTTTTGGATATATTCGAGGATTCGAGGATCTTTTGTTATCCGATACCCGTTCATCAGCATATACAGGTCTTCGTCGCTTTTGAGGATCAGCCCGGGAGCTCCGGTAGAGGCATTGTCGCCGGTATTCGGAACATATCGATCGTCAATAACCAAAGGAATGTAGCTTCTCAACATCATTTGCATCTTGGGATGACGGTAAATGTTGTATTCGGATTCTTCAATTCCCGGGTAATAAGATAAAATATCCGCCAATCGCGCCAATTGACGAAGCCATAGGCTGTTGTATCCCAAGGAGCACTCGCCCCCCAAGCCGTCCCGGTCCACCTTGTTTTCCAAAATACCGAAGATGTTTCCACCGGTTAAGGAAGCGGTCAGTCTTTTTACGGGATCCTCTTTGATAATCCTTTTTCCGTTTCGGAATAGGTACTCAATCCATTCGTCCGCTTCCTCGCATTTGCCCATACAAACGGCCGCCATGGCCAATGCACATTGGTGCATGCCTTCAT
>JAAYHZ010000240.1 GCA_012744235.1 Clostridiaceae bacterium | reverse complement strand
GTATAATATACCTGCCGTAAAGTATGAAATTTATATTTCATGATACAGTATAATTAAATTCGGTTGATTATTTTATATGGGGGTACTTATAAATGAACAAACAATACAATCCGTACGAAGACATGCTCGAAGTACTGGATGAAGCTGCGAAATTGTTAGGATACGATGAACACGACTATATTACCGTTAAATATCCTGAAAGAGAATTGAAAGTGTCAATTCCCGTGAAAATGGATGACGGCACCATACAAGTATTCGAAGGTTATCGAGTACAGCATTCGGGTTTAAGAGGACCTTACAAAGGCGGTATCCGTTACCATGAACACGTTGATATGGATGAAACAAAAGCTTTGGCGGCTTGGATGACATTAAAATGCGCTGTGGCCAATGTTCCTTACGGCGGAGCGAAGGGTGCCGTAAGAGTGGATCCGTCGAAATTATCTCGTGGTGAATTGGAAAGATTGACCCGTGCATATACGGTTGCCATCATGCCGATATTAGGACCGGAAATTGATATTCCCGCACCGGACGTAAACACCAACGCGGAAATCATGGGCTGGATCATGGACACCTACAGCAAATCGAAGGGTTACTCGGTACCGGGCGTTGTAACCGGAAAGCCCGTTGAATTAGGCGGATCCTTAGGAAGAGCAGCCGCTACCGGCCGCGGCGTTATGTATACCGCCCGCAATCTTATGAATGTTTTAGGCATGAAGCCGGAAGAAACAAAAGTAGCGGTCCAAGGTATGGGTAATGTGGGTGCGACATCCGCTTTATTAATGCATCAATTAGGATGCAAGGTTGTCGCCGTAAGTGACGTTTCCGGCGGTATCATTTGCGAAGACGGATTGGATATTCCCGCAATCGTTGAGTTTATTAACCATAAAAGACGCTTGCTGAAGGATTATAAAAACGATAAGGTTCGTTTCATATCCAATGAAGAGGTCTTAACGGCCGATGTGGATATGTTGATTCCTGCGGCATTACAGAACCAAATAACGGAACCCATTGCAAGAAAATTAAAGGCAAAGGTGATCGTAGAAGGTGCAAACGGTCCCACCACGGCGGATGCGGACAAGATCCTCAACGAAAGAGGAATCATTGCGGCTCCGGATATTTTGGCGAATGCCGGCGGCGTTATCGTTTCCTACTTTGAATGGGTACAAAACATTCAAAATCTCTACTGGGACGAAGATGAAGTTAACAGAAACTTGGAAAGAATCATGAACCGTGCTTTCGAAGAAGTGTATGCATTAAGCCAAGAAAAGAAGGTTTCCTTAAGACTGGCTGCAAACATGATTGCACTGAAGAGAATCGTAGCCGTACAAAAAATCAGAGGAATCTTTCCCTAATTCGGCTCAACCGGTTCGAAAAAATAACAATTAAGCAATTATTCGAAACAAAAGAGGTGTGGAATGCACCTCTTTTTTTACACCAAATTCCTGTTTATGCTATAATGGAGAAAAGCATTTTACGGGAGCGACAAAGATATGGACCAAGTAAAGAGAGTCATTGTGTCAATGTTAGGTAATGTGCCGGAGCTTTCTCCTTTGGTCGACGGCACTGTTTTATGTGCACAAATGATCATCGATTGTTATAACAAAGGAAAAAAGGTTTTGTTATGCGGTAACGGCGGCAGCAGCGCCGACTGCGATCACATTGTCGGCGAATTAATGAAGGGCTTTATGAAAAAAAGACCTTTGACAAAAGAGCAGGAGGATTTGTTAAAGGATCGATTCAAGGACCAATGGGAGAATGTCAAAGGGAAGCTGCAGCAAGGTCTTCCGGCGATTTCATTATGCGTCCACCACGGCCTTATAACCGCCTTTTGCAACGACGTGGATCCGGATTTGGTTTACGCCCAACAGGTTTTAGGATACGGAAATGAGGAGGATGTTTTAATCGCCTTAAGCACCTCCGGAAATTCCGTAAACGTAGTCAACGCCGTGAAAACCGCAAAAGCGTTCGGATTAAAGGTTATCGGGTTTACGGGACGATCCGGAGGCATGCTAAAAGAGCTTTGCGATTTGTGCCTTTGTGCGCCTGCCGACGATACGTATCGAGTACAGGAATATCATCTGTCGATCTACCACGCCG
>JAAYHZ010000239.1 GCA_012744235.1 Clostridiaceae bacterium | reverse complement strand
CCTCAATAGCTTCAAAAGCTTTTATAATGGATTTTGCTCTTTCGTTTAACTGTCTTCTTTGATAGAAATGCAATTGTTCCAATTCTTTCTCCAAATCGGCGATTCGTTCCTCGATGTTTTCCACTTCTTCAAGGATATCCTTTTCAATATGAGAATAAATAAGAATTAATGATTCCAACGATTCTTTTCGATACTGTTCTTTTTCAATTTGATATTCTTTTTCCTTGATGATAGCTTCGAATTTACGATCCGCCAATTTTTGAATATGGTCGGTGTTTTTGATCATCGGCTCCTCGTCCAAATCGAAATCCTTGTATTCGGTTAAAAGGTCCATTCCGATATAACGGTTGAAGCTCATTAAATTGTTTTCATAGGCAAGAGTTGCATCTTCCAAAGCGTCTTCTGCCGATAAATAGCTATATCTTGCACTTAAAACCTCGGTATAGGTTTGCGTACCGATTCGATAAAACGTCTCGGCAATATCCAAGGCTTTTTTGGCAAAATACAGGTTCTTTTCGTTATAGAAAATGTTCAATTTGCTGGCGTATAGAGTTCGTAAAGAATTACGAATTGAAATTGCTTCCCTGTCGAGACCGGCTTTTACGGAATTTTTTAAATCTTCGATACTTTTCTTTTGTTCGGCAATGCCGTACTTCATGATCACCATATTATTGGCACGTGTCATCGGTGAGGACGCACCGACAATAGGATCGGTCATTTTTTCATATTTTTCCAAAGTCTCTTCCAAGGCGGGCATATTGAGATCCACATTCATTTCCATCAGTTTGATCTTTTCTTGCTTCCCATACTGTTCCAAAGCCCATTTATAATCGATTTTATCGGGTATGGATTCGGAGACTACGGAGTCTACAGATTCATCGGCCGTCAATAACGGATCTTGTTCTGCATATGTAGTGAACCCGAACGAAAATAAAAGGACTAGCAATAAAATGACAGCCTTCTTCAATACAGCACCTCCTACACACATCACTTAGAGTTATTATAGCATAAACCCGTTAGCTAGGCAATTGACAAGTTATTTTATAAATGTAAATAACCGCCTAAGTAATTAGGCGGTTATTCACATTCGTTATTTTATTTTATCGTGATCTGGATCGACGCTTGTGTACCGAGAATCGATGTATAAGTCAAGGTTACGACACCGGTCTTCTTGTATTGCAAGTTACCCGCGTTGTCCACGGCCAGTACTTCCGGATTCGAGGAAGTAAAGAATCCCGTGGAAGCCGGACTGATAGGCAACGGAACGACGGTTGTCAGCATGTTGACTACGTATTGGTCCAGAATCTTGAATTGCAGCTTCGTGAAGTTAACAACATTTCCATAGTATTCAATTTCACTTCTGGTCGTTTCGACAGCCGGTCCGAAGGAAACGCTCTTGATGGACCTTGCGTTGCTGGAATTCACGGTTATTTCACAGAGCTTCTTCGCCGTAGCGTCATAAGCCATGATTACGGTAGAATCCGTGGTGCTGCTGCTCTTGGAGAATATTCTCCAAACGCCGCTTCCGTCTTTTACAACAACGAAATTCGGGTTCGAAGAAGTCAAGTATGCAATCTTGTCTTGCTTCAGTGTAATGGTGGTTCCGTCGGCAGCTTTACCGTAGATCGTTACCGGTTTCGCATAGTCGCCGGCTTTGTTCAAATCGCTTCCAAAATCAACGTTGGAATACAGGGTACCGATTTCGTTAAATCCGAACAGAACGGCACTGGTTGCGGTATCCACGTCGTATACTCTCATACTAAAGGAGTTTTCCGAACCCGGCAGAATGTTGCCGTAGTTGTTAAGACCTATGGTGAAGTACATGGAGCCTTCCGTCAAAGCAATAAAGTCGAAGGTGTTTTTGGTAATGTTTTTCGTCACGTTAACGATGTTGCCTTCCGGAACGATAATGAAATTATCTACCGTCATGCCGTGAGCAACGGGATCATAATCTCTTCCGTATTGGTCTACGAGTTTGATCGCGCTTATCGGAAGTTGGTACATAGCTCCTTTTTCAATACCCAAATTGGCATTGACAGCAGCGATAGCCGTAGGAATAGCGGGCTCGTAAACGTCCATCGTCAGAGTATCCATTAATTTGCCCTTCCAGAAGTAATGAATGATTACGGATCCGCCCTTGTTGCCGGTAGGTTTTATGTACATGACTCCGTTGGAATCTACGTAGATATCTCCCGGTTTTACGACTTCGGGGTTGGAAGAGTTAATCGTCAACCATTTGTTTACTTCCGTGTAGTTTTGGGTTTTCGACAGCGGCGTTCCGAATTGGTCGGTAATATTGTACGACAGCTCGGTGGATTCGCCGGAGATTATGGTGTTGTACGGAGTGAAGATACGTATATCCGCAACGGCGATAGGATCAAATACCTGTATAGGCAGGCTTGTTACCGATGCAGACGCATTGCATAATACCGACAAGCTAACCGTTCCCGGGTTGCTTCCGATATCGACCGTCATAACACCCTGGGAGTTGAAGTAAATATTGGATGTACGGAGAATGTTCTCATTCGAAGATACGAATGTCAAACCTTCTTTGCTCTTTACAAGCATCTTGTTGCCGTATTGGTCGTATGCTTCGTATTTTACAACAAGCCCCTTTTCATTGGTTTCAATATAATTCTTATTATTGGCCGGAACGATTTCAATGAGTGTAAATACGGTGACAACAGGCTGCTTAATCGCTTTAAGATCAAATTGACCTACCAAGGTAGAGGATATATGCATGATCGTAACCGTAACCGTTTCGTTTTCCTTTACACCGGTCGTATTAATCGCCCATGTGCTGGGATTTACCATTAACGGAGTACCTGTGGTTTTGTTGAAGGCAGTAACGATAAATGCACTTCTGCTTACAATCTTCATATCTTTACCGTATTGGTTATATACAATAGGAGTAATCGTAGCGTTATCCCCGATAAGAATCGTATTTTCCGTCAATTCCATAGTAGTGGGCTTCGCCGCTTCGATCGTCACATCAATGGCAGGAAGATCGCCAATAGTAAGCTTATATACACCCGATGTGAAAGAGCCTATACGGGTAATCACTACTTGGGTCCTGTCGGCACTCCACTGTTGAGTCGTAAACACTTGAGCATTTCCGCTCTTTAAGGATACACTTGTTCCTACAGGCATTGCCTTGTTGAACACAACGGTGATTTCATTATCGTTTGTTGCTCTCGCACTTACGATTCTTGCACTGGTAACAAGACCAACAGAGTCCGCTACGGCTGCATTGATAACGCCTTCGTTAATGAGGAACTCGGTTAACGTTGTGTTGGTGCCTTTCTTTTTAATAACCAAAGCATCAATAATGGAAATGGCTACATCGTTGTTGGTCAGCGGCTTGTTTCCATCATAAAAACTCTTCAAACCAAGATTCCTCGAAAAATTCATGACGCTTGACCATGTATAGTCCACATCCTGTGTGTAGCCTAAAACGGTTACTAGAACCTAATTAAATTCAGCAACAGTCATAATTTTGTTCGGTTGGAACGTACCGTCGGGATATCCTCCGAACCCTAGTTGCGGATTTGCCTTTAAATAAGCCAAACGGCTTGCGAACCATTCATTTCCTACGATGTCCTTAAAATTGTCTTTTCCTTCATAAGCTTGGGCTTCGTCTTCTTTACCCATTAAACGGAGAAGAAGAGTCGCACCTTGAGCTCGAGTCGTAGCAGAAGCTAAATATTTGGCATCCACTCCGTTTCCTGATCCCAGAAGAACGCCTAAAGCTTCGCACTTTTCAGCAGGCGTAGAGGAAGGTGAAACCGCCAAAGCCGGTACTGAAAAAGTCAGAAGAATACTTAATGTAATAGCTACTGCTATAAGTTTTCTCATACTCTTCATGCGTATGTATCCTCCTTGTTTTTATTAATAAATATTGCATACCTGTTAGACTGCATATTTGTTCCAAATGTTCCCCGTACTGTACTTATTTATTATAACATCAACCGTAATTTCAATCAATAATTTGCATAATACGTAACAAACAAGTAATAAATTGAGCACTCAAAAATTAGGCATGAAAAAAGCCGCTTGCTAAGCAAGCGGCCTTTCTATCGTATTTATATCCGATTTACTCAGCAGATTCAGATTCAGTAAGGGTAATTACGATGCTGTCTCTCAGACCGTTGTTGGCTACGTAGGTCAATGTAATGACATCGCCTTTTTCACCGGTAACGGTAAAGGTCTTCTTCTCGTAATCGAAGGATATTCTGGCTTCTTTAGAAGAATCTTTCGATACTTCGTATGCGAAGAATCCGTATGCGAAGAATCCGTCCTTCTCCTCTAAGTCGAATTTATCAGCCGCAATCGTGATATCAGCTTCGGTAGCAACCATGTTTACACCGTATTGGTCGTTTACCTTGAAGCCCAGTTTTGCTACAAGGCCGTATTCGCCCGGAGCCATGGACAAGTCAGATCCGAATACTACGCTATTGATGGTTCTGCCCTTTGTAGCATTGACGTCAGCTTGGGCAAGTAACTTACCGGCTTCGTCGTATGCTCTGATCGTTGTCGTTTGAGCAGAATCAACT
>JAAYHZ010000027.1 GCA_012744235.1 Clostridiaceae bacterium | reverse complement strand
GCCCGGAGGTTTAAAGCCATCGCAGAGGAAAAAGGCGTTCCCTTACGATATTTCGAATATCCGGAGATGGTTCATTGTTTCCCCATTCATCCCATCCCCGAAGCCAAAGAAGCCAACGAGATTATCGTGAAAACCATATTAAACGAAGAATAGACAAAATATTGAATCCGATATCAAAAAAACCCGGTTTTAACCGGGTTTTTTGAATCCAAGGAATAAATTCTATTCCATTATGCGTTCTTTAAACGTTGTTCCAAAGCTTCCAATTGATCGCGGAGTTCCTTCGGCATCTTGTCACCGAATTGGGCGTAATATTGCTTAATGGATTCCACTTCTTGGAGCCATTCTTCTTTGTTAACGGCTAAAAGTTTGTCCATGGTTTCTTTGCTTACGTTCAAGCCTTCGGTGTCAATGGCATCTTCGGTAGGCATTCTTCCGATGGGTGTGTCTACATGTTTGCCCGTTCCGGTCACTTCTTCGAAGATCCATTTCAATACACGGCTGTTTTCACCGAATCCCGGCCACATAAAGTTGCCTTGTTCGTCTCTGCGGAACCAGTTCACATAGAAGAGCTTCGGCAGCTTGTCGCTCTTTTTGCCCATGTCAATCCAGTGTTGCAGATAATCGCACATATGATATCCTGCGAAGGGCAGCATAGCGAAAGGATCGCGGCGAACTTGGCCGATTTTATCGGAAATCGCGGCGGCGGTGAATTCGGAACCCATGATGGAGCCCATAAATACACCGTGGTTCCAGTCAAAGCTTTCATGTACCAAAGGAATGGTGGTCTTGCGGCGGCCGCCTACTAAGAAAGCGGAAATGGGCACGCCCTTCGGATCTTCCCATTCGGGAGCGATGGAAGGACATTGTCTTGCGGGAGCGGTGAAGCGGGCATTGGGATGAGCCGCTTTTTCTTTGGAATCCGGTGTCCAGTCGTTTCCTTTCCAGTCGATCAAATGATCCGGAGCTTCCGTTCCGATTCCTTCCCACCATACGTCTCCGTCATCCGTTAAAGCCACGTTGGTGAATATGGTGTTCTTTTCAACGGATCTCATGGCGTTGGGGTTCGAGTCATAGGATGTACCGGGTGCAACTCCGAAGAACCCTGCTTCCGGATTGATGGCATAAAGACGTCCGTCTTCGCCTAACTTCATCCATGCAATGTCGTCGCCTACGGTTTCAACTTTCCAACCGGGAATGGTGGGAACCAACATGGCCAGGTTCGTCTTTCCGCATGCGCTGGGGAATGCACCTGCCACGTAAATTTTCTTTCCTTCGGGATTGGTGATTCCTAAGATTAACATGTGTTCAGCCAACCAGCCTTCGTCGCGAGCTTGAACCGATGCGATACGAAGAGCGAAGCACTTTTTGCCTAACAAAGCGTTTCCGCCGTAACCGGAACCGTAGGACCAAATGGTTCTTTCTTCGGGGAAATGGCTGATGTATTTTCTGTCGATGCTGTTTTCGCAAGGCCATGCAACGTCCTTTTGTCCCTTTTCCAAAGGAGCGCCTACGGAGTGGAGGCATTTTACGAATTCGCCGTCATCGCCTAATGCTTTCAATACGTCATCGCCTATACGGGTCATGATTCTCATGTTGACTACAACATAAGGGCTGTCGGTGATTTCAATCCCTATTTTGGAGATAGGGGAACCGATGGGACCCATGGAGAAAGGAATAACGTACATGGTACGACCCCTCATGCAGCCTGTATATAACTCGGTCATTTCTTTCTTCAGTATGACGGGATCGATCCAGTTGTTGGTGGGACCTGCATCTTCTTTACGTTTCGACGCGATGAAGGTTCTTTCTTCAACACGGGCTACGTCGGAAGGATGGCTGCGGAACAAATAGCATCCGGGACGTTTTTCAGGGTTTAACTTGACACATGCGCCCGCCGCTTCCATTTCGTCTAAAAGGCGTTGGTTCTCTTCGTCGGAACCGTCGCACCAGTAAACGCGATCAGGCTTACACATTTCTTCAATTTCTTTTACCCATGCTAATAGTTCTTTGTGTTTTGTTTTCATAATTTATCTCCCTTCAAAAATATCTGTTATGAACCCTCTAATCAGTGACCCTGTCGCATTAAAGGGTGATATTTAGCTGCTAATAATTAGAAACCCGATTGTTTATAATAATTTGTCCTGAAAAATCTATATCTATGCTAGATTAACACAAGTATACCGGAAAATCAACATCGAATCCGGAGAACGTGAAATTTTTAACCGACATTT
>JAAYHZ010000238.1 GCA_012744235.1 Clostridiaceae bacterium | reverse complement strand
TTGGCGATACCGGTGAACATAAAGGAATTGCAGCGGATTATCTTTCTTTGATCAGCGAGATAACGGGTCTTACCTTTGAAGTAGTTATCGGGGATAATTGGTCGGAAACATACGAGATGGCTTTGGCGGGAGAAGTCGACCTTTTGGCTGCCATCGGAAAGACACCGGAAAGAGAAAAAAACTTCCTTTTTTCCGACCCCTATTGCTTCTTTAAAAGGGTAATCGTAACGCGAGAGACGGATACGGATATTACGGATATGAAGGATCTTGAAGGGTTGACCGTAGCCGTTCAGCGAGGCAGCTCCCACCACAGCTATTTGTTATCTTATCCGAAAATCAACCTCAGTCTTTACGATACCGCCGAAGCCGCACTGTCGGCGGTGGCAACCGGTTCGGAAAAAGCCCATATCGGCAATCTGACCTCGGTCAATTATTTGGCACACCTGAACGGTCTTACGAATCTTCGTTATGTAGCCTTTGAAGCCGAGAAGCAGCAAGCGATTCATATGGCCGTCAATAAAAAATTTCCGGAGTTAGTCGGAATTTTAAACAAAGCCTTGCAGGCCATACCGGAAAAAGAAAGGCTGGCCATCAACAGCGAATGGATGGATTTGGATAACAAAATCGACTACGGACCGATTATCCGCATCGTTACCATCTTCGGAGCGGTTGTCGTAGTCGCTTTATTTGTTTCATTTTTTTGGGTCATTCGTTTAAAGAAAGAAATCAAACAAAGAAAGCAAATCCAAGCGGATTTGGAAATCGAGAAGCAAAAATCCGACGAGGCCAATGAATTTAAGTCCATCTTTTTGGCGAGAATGTCGCATGAAATACGAACCCCCCTTAACGCCATCACAGGTATGTCGTACCTTTTGAAAAAAACCGATTTATCCGTAACACAAAGAATGTATATTGACTGCATTGTCCAAGCATCCAATCATATGTTGAGTATCATCAACGATATTTTGGACTTTTCGAAAATTGAAGCCGGAAAAGTGGAGCCGGATGTGGCATCCTTTAGTTTGGACCATTTGATTCAAGATGTGGTCAACATTGTTTCGTATAAAATCGAAGAGCAGAACATTGCTTTTCACTTGGTGAAAGAACCCAATGTTCCCAACTGGTTCTTCGGAGATTCCAAGCGGATCGAACAAATCCTATTGAACATCTTAAACAATGCGGTAAAGTTTACGAATGCCGGGGAAGTGTCTTTAAGCGTCCGTTTGGTGGCCAAAGAAAACGACATCCACTATATCTCCTTCACCGTAAAGGATACCGGAATCGGCATGACGGAGGAGCAAATAAGCAGGCTGTTTAAACCCTTTGTTCAAGTGGACAGCAGCATCAGCCGCCGATTCGGAGGTACCGGATTGGGACTGACCATCGTAAAAAGCCTTGTGGATCTGATGGGAGGAGAAATCAAGGTATTCAGCACTCCCAACGAAGGCTCCACCTTTATTATTCGCTTGCCCTTAACCGTTGACGGGGAAAAAGAAGAGCTATCCGCTAAAACCATGTCGGGAAAAAGCTTAGAGGATTTTAAGACCCTGGTTTTGGAAAAAATAACGGAAAGCATTCCCGTGATAGAAGGGTATTTAAAGGGCTTCGGCATGCAAAGCGAATTTACCGGATCCGAATCCAGCGCCATGAGTATTCTGGAAGGAGCGAATAATAAAAGGAACGGGGCTTTTGATCTTCTCATCATCGACGTGAACACGGCGGCGGAGGAAACCTTCCGTTTTGTCGAGGCTATAAAAAGGAATTCGAAAATTATATATCCTCCGAAAATATTGGTTTTTCTTCCGATGAATCGGGTGGATTTATTCGAAAGGCTGGACAAGCACGGTATCGACATGGGAATCAGCAAGCCCATCATACCTTCCGTTTTATTAAACGGAATATTGGATGTACTCAAATTAAGGGAAATGCCGAAAACGTCCGTTTCCCTTTGGGAGGAGGACGATTCGCATAAGCCTTTAAAGTCGTATTACATCCTGTTAGCGGAGGATAACAAGACCAACCGGATGATGGTAACCTCTCTTTTGCAAAAAGAAGGGATCGAATGCATCATAGCGGAGGACGGGAAGGAAGCGGTAGAACAATTTAAACAACACCAAGAGAAAATCAAGCTGGTGTTAATGGATTTGCATATGCCGGTTATGAACGGATACGAGGCTTCGAGAGAAATACGAAAAATGTCGGAGGATATTCCCATTGTGGCCATGACGGCGGACGTGATTCCGGGTGTGCGGGAAAAATGCGCAGAATGCGGAATACGCCACTACATCAGCAAGCCTTTGAACCCCGAACGGTTTATACAAATGATGAAGGAAATGGTTATAGAAAAAGACGAAGCGGTCACGGAAGACATCCGAGTCCTTGATCAAGCGGCAGGGCTTCGAAACATGGGTGAAGACAAAAGCTTGTACCTTCAAGTATTAAACGAGTATTACCATGAGAACCAAGATACGACGGGAAAAATTGGTTTGGCATTAAAAGAAAAAAGATACAAAGACGCCGCACAAATGGCGCATAAAATAAAGAGCAGTACGGGCAGCATCGGCGCAAAGTCATTGTATGATGTTGCGGCCGCCCTGCAAAAAGCGATACAAAACGAAAAAATGGAAGAAGAGAAACCCTTATACGACCGTTTTGCGCTGTATTTGAGTAAACTCCTTGAGGAAATCAAGGGAATTCAAATTTAAGGTAAACTGCTTATGGAAGGAAAATGAACATGGATATCAATATCTTGGTAGTGGAGGATTCAGCCCCCGATCGTTTAATGATAAGCAGCATACTGAAAGACTACAACGTCCTGATGGCTCGAGACGGCAAGGAGGCCTTGGAGATACTGGACAAGCACGAGGATATCAGTCTGCTTGTTCTTGATTTAAACATGCCCGTGATGAACGGGTTTGAAGTTTTGGAAACGCTAAAATCCCATAAAAAGCATAAGAATCTACGTACCATCATATTAACCGTATTTGACGAAGCCGAAAATGAAATTAAAGGCTTGAAGCTGGGTGCCGTCGATTATATCCGCAAACCGATCCATAAGGAGACCTTCAAAGCAAGGATCGACATTCATATCGACCTTTTACGCTACCAAAGGGCTTTAGAGGCGAAATTCGAAGAGCAAAAGAATACGTTGGATATGATTATAAGGCAGGCACCTATCGGTATATTAATCTCGTACAGCGACGAAATGTATCATTCCAACGGTAACACCGTCATACAAGTCAATTCGGTTCTGGAGCAAATTGTGGGAAGGACGGAAGAAGAGATCGCGTCGTTAGGCTGTGAAAATCTAACCCACCCCGAAGATCGGGAAAGAGAGAAAAAGTATTTTGAAAAGCTGTACAGCGGAGCCATAAAGAAGTTTACCATGGAAAAGCGTATGATCAAGCCGGACGGATCCGTCGTATGGGTGGATATGATTGCCGCGGCTCTGAATGTTTCCGGCAATAAGAAATACAATCATATTTGCTTGGTTCAAGATATAACGGAGCGTAAAAACATGGAAAAAGCGCTGCGGGAGAGCGAGCGCAGCAAGTCCGTGCTTTTGTCCCATCTTTCTGGTTTGGCTTACCGCTGCAAATATGATCGCGATTGGACGATGCAGTATGTCTCCTCCGGTTGCTATGGTCTTACCGGATATCCCGCCGAAAGTCTTTTGTATAACCGAGATATTACATACAACGACATCATCGCACCGGAATATCGGGATCTGCTGTGGGATTTATGGCAGCAGCTTATTCCGGAGCGAAAGCCTTTCAAATACGAATACGAGATTATTACCGCCGACGGAGAAAGAAAATGGGTTTTAGAGGAGGGGCAAGGTATCTACAACGACAAGGGCGAAGTGGAAGCTCTTGAAGGAATTATTCTCGATATATCGGACCGCAAAAAAATAGAAAACGACTTAAGATACGTTAACGAACACGACGGCTTGACGGGGCTGTATAACCGCCGCGTTTTGGAAAACATATTGAAAAAAGACGCCGTTGCGTTAAGCGACAGGAAGCGTGCCGTCATCAGCGTGAATTTAAGCACGGTTCAGTCCTTAACCCGCAGCTACGGCTTCCATTATACCCAAGACATTATAGAAAAGGCGGCTCGCGAGCTGGAAAAGCTGTGCTCGGAAACGCGCCTTCTGTTCATCTCCTATTGGGACCGGTTTGTTTTCTACATGAGGGAGTACAATGACAAGAAGGAAATCATCGATTTTTGCGCAGATATTAAGGAAACCTTGGATGCCCTTTTGAGGACGGAAAGAATCGACTACGGAATCGGGGTCGTTCAAATTGATTCTATGCATCACTTTGATATTGACGAGCTATTGAAAAAGCTCCTGATCGCATCGGAAAAATCCTTAAACTCCGACCAGCCGGAGCTTACGCCTTGTTTTTACGGTAAAGAGATTGAAATGGAGATCTTAAGGGAAGAAGAGATCAAACGGGAGTTTGCCAATATTGCCAATAACGACGATGAAGGAGATTGCCACCTTTATTTGCAGTACCAGCCGATTATGGATTTAAAGTCCGATCGAATCAGCGGCTTCGAGGCTTTGGCCCGATTGAAATGCAGCCGGTTGGGTTTGGTATCTCCCTTGGAATTCATACCTTTGGCGGAAGAAACAAAGCTCATTGTACCCATCGGATGGAAAATTATGCGGAAAGCTTTGCTTTTCCTAAAACGGATCGAATCCATGGGGTATGAAGGTATATCCGTCAGCGTCAATGTTTCCGTCATTCAGCTTTTGAAGAACGATTTCGTGGAAAAGCTTTTCGGGCTCATAAACGAATTGCAGGTATCTCCGAAGCATATCGGCATCGAGATAACGGAGTCGGTATTTTCCGACAACTATAACGAGGTAAACCAAATCATCAATCAACTGAGAGATGCCGGGCTTTATGTTGCCATCGACGATTTCGGGAAAGGGTATTCCTCTTTGGCTCGAGAACGGGAGTTGAACGTAGACTACCTGAAAATAGACAAGCACTTTATCGACAAATTGATAAAAGCATACCCGGAAAATGCCATCACAAGTGATATTATTTCCATGGCGCATAAGCTGGGCCATTTCACCATTGCCGAAGGCGTGGAAGACGAAAGGCAGATTCAATATCTTAAGAAATGGAACTGCGATAAGATTCAAGGCTTCTTTATCGGAGTGCCCTTGGATGAGGAGCTAGCCATCGAGTTTCTCGTAAGGACATACAAATCCGATTAAGTTTAAGGCACCGATTGCAATTGTAAATGCGATTTCCGTCAAAACCATAGCGGCAGCCATCTCGAAACGGGCTCTCGGTAATTCACGGAAAAAGTCTTGAACTTTATAGCCGATAAAATGTCCAAGGATACCTGCGTCAATATTGCGAAGAGCCGGCTTAAAAGAATACAAGGAAACCCTTCCTCATGCAAGAAAATACGGTTTGCAAAAGGCTTAAGATGTAAGCCTTTCTTTTATCCTTCACGATGCGGTTATCCAATTCTCCGAAGAAAAATGGGGAATATATCCCGGAATGTCACCCTTCGTACTTCATCGCCTCTTAAAACCGGATTTCATGAATCCGAAAGAAAAATGAAAAGAAAAAGCTTAAAATCCTCTTTAATTTTTCAATATTCATGATTTTATCAAATCAGACCTTTATTTACATGCATCGAATAGGAAGTATATAATGCTAGAAGAGAGATAAAAAATTGCAGGGCGGCATGCTCGGCTTTAACTGTAAGGGGGGAATCATACGGTAGGAATCTTAAGCATCGATTTTGATTATTTTATCGACGTTTCCGCAAGGCAAAGGGATTTGTATTTTCCCGACGGAACGGAGGCCATACCGAAAGAACGGCTTTCCGCCATGTGGGATGCAAGATATGCAAGATTTCCGAGGCTTCGAAAAATCGGAGTGATCGGCGAATACTATTTTCTAAAAAGCTATCT
>JAAYHZ010000237.1 GCA_012744235.1 Clostridiaceae bacterium | reverse complement strand
ATATTATGAATGGTAATAATAAAGCATCAGAATATTTATACATAGACGGTACTTTTCATTATGAACTAGATGCAATTAGACGTAATTTGATTGTTACTTTTATGCCATATTACCGACTAAAAAGCAATAGGTATTATTCTGACTTTGAAATACCCGCACCATATTATGATTGTGACTATATCAAGTTTTCCATCTATCACAAGACCACGAATCAATTGTTGGGTGTTTTGGCGGCGAAGGATGGTTTTGATTACAATTGGATTCAAGGAAAATCCGGGGAATTGTATCATCCTAGCAATCCTATCGTAAAGGTATCCAACTATGGTGTAGAAACCGAGTATTACCTTAATGATTTGAAAATAGGTAACGGTACATTTCAAGACGGAGGTGCGGTCGGTTACTTTTTCATAAATTCCATCATCTTCGAGTTTCTGGCACCGGATCCCGTGGAAATCCCGGATCTTCCGGAAGACCCTCCCGACAGTACGCCTTCTTTAAATGTATATTTCCATGCCACTTGCAATGACTATGTGGCAACCAATAATCCCGATTATCCGGTGTTTGTCGATAATTATCCTGCTTACTTGGATTTGCATATGGATTATGAGATTCATAACAATACAATAACCATGGTGAAGCTGGAAAGAAAGTCCGGAAACAACTGGGTACTGCTAGACCAAAAAAGCATACCGATCTACTCTTATCGTCATACGACATACATAGAAGCGGAAACTTTCCGATTAACGGTTTACTCAACCCGGATGGATCCCGTGAGTATAACGATTTCGGCGTATACAAAGCTAAAGTATGAAAACGAGATTCCTTTTTTCGTAGATTTTTACCTCTATGACAAGAATAATCGGCTGGTAAACGACAATTACAACAATCCTATTGAAGTGGAAAGCATGCCGGATACTTTGATATTGCAAAATGTCATACCGGATACCGATCCTAATTTTTCAGGAGTGTACTTTTCTTTAGTTGGCAATGGAAAACGTGAGATTCTTAAAGATATAAACTACGGATACAATTACAATGTGCCGGCAAAATATCTGACGAATTTATACGATATGCACTATTTATACAATTTGGTACCTCCCATGAGAATCCCGAGGCATTATGTATTTTTCAAGATCGTGGATCCGGAGCTGAAGGTGAGTGCGACCATTGAAGGCAGCATTAACCGATGGGATGGAGGAACGGATATTCACGGGAATGTATTACCAAAAAATGATCATCGATTCTTAAGCTTGGAGAAAGTAAAAATCAAAGTTTTTACAGACGGTTATGCCGATAAAGTTATAATAAGATTCAGTCCGGAATTGGAGGCTATGACATATCGTCCTGAAGGAAAAAACTATGTTTACGACATGAAAAAAGACTATGGTATCGAATACACGTATTTTCCCGAAGATACAACCTTTGAATTGGATTCAACCAAAAGAACGAATGAAATCACTTGGGAATATTATTTGCCGCTAGCGGAAGATACCTTGGATTGGGAAGGAAGAAGAGCAAAGTCCCCGTATGTCATGACGGTATACGCGTATAAAGGAGACAAATGTGCCGTATATACCGTCGATGACATCGAGATTACGGGAACCGTATTTGACCTCATACACATTCAACCGAAAGGTTGATATTCATAAATACTCCCTAGCTCTTGAAGGTAGGTTAATCCTGCCTTCTTTTTTTATTGGAGTTAGGAAAGAAAGTACGAGAATAGCTTGTGTTTTTGAAACATAAATTAGCGTAAAGTAAGTTTCGGATAATAATCAATGGAAGAATATAACAAATAGAAAGAGGACCCCGATTGT
>JAAYHZ010000236.1 GCA_012744235.1 Clostridiaceae bacterium | reverse complement strand
TTTGTTCATCTTCCAGTTGCCGGCTATGAATTTCTTACGAGCTTTTTTTTTATCCATCAATGCGGCAATACCCGGCAGTTCGATTCCTTCCAAGAATTCCAAAGATGCGCCGCCGCCGGTAGAAATATGGGTAATTTTATCGGCAAAGCCTAATTGTTCAACGGCTGCAGCCGAGTCTCCCCCGCCGATAATGGAAATGGCATCGGATTCAGCCACCAAGCTTGCAACGGCTTTCGTGCCTTCCGCAAAGTTGGGCATTTCGAATACGCCCATAGGACCGTTCCAAATAATGGTTCCTGCAGGCTTAATGTATTTTGCGAAAAGATCAACGGTGGCGCTGTCGATATCCAATCCCATCCAATCGTCCGGAATGCTGCCTTGGAATTCTTTGATTTCCGTATCGTTCTTAAATTCCTTCGCCGCTTTGCAGCCTAAAGGCAGAACCAAATTAACGCCTTTTTGTTTCGCTTCTTCAACCAAGCTTTTTGCCAATTCCAATTTGTCATCTTCGCAAATGGATTTACCGATGTTTCTGCCCAACGCTCTTTCAAAGGTATAGGCCATTCCTCCGCCGATTAAGATGGTATCCACTTTATCCAACAAATTTCGAATAACGCCAATCTTATCCGATACCTTGGCACCGCCCATAATGGCTACAAAAGGTCTCTTCGGGTTTTCCAAAGCTTTGCCCATTACGGCAATTTCTTTTTCAATTAAGAAGCCGCAAACGGCGGGAAGATAATCGGCAATACCGGTAGTCGAAGCATGGGCTCTGTGAGCCGTACCGAAAGCGTCGTTGACATAAATATCGGCCATGGAAGCTAATTTCTTGCAGAATTCCGGATCGTTTTCTTCTTCTTCCTTATGGAAGCGAACGTTTTCCAGCATAAGGACTTCGCCTTCCTTTAAAGCGCTCGCTTTCGCGAAAGCATCCTCGCCGACAACATCTTTCGCTAAGATAACTTCTTGTCCTAAAAGCTCCGATAAACGAACGGCCGTAGGCTTTAAGCTGTACTTATCCGTAAATTTTCCCTTCGGTCTTCCTAAGTGAGACATAATAATGACCTTCGCCTTGTTGTCAACAAGGTATTTGATAGTAGGAACGGCGCTTCGGATTCGTTTATCGTCGGTAATATTCAATTCGTCATCCAATGGAACGTTAAAATCAACACGTACTATGACTTTTTTACCCGCAACATCAATATCCTTAACGCTCATCTTATTAAAAGCTGACATATCTTTCACTCCATTTATATAAATTTCAACAAGGAATCGATTTTATTAAATACTCAAAAGACCCGGAATCTCCGGGTCTTTGATTACAATTTTGATCAATGAAAGTTTCCCGGCAATACAATTGAACACGGGCAAAACGATTCAAACTTATTTGTTGTCAACGGAAGCCATATGGGCGATCAAGTCAACAACCTTGTTCGAATAACCCCATTCATTGTCGTACCAAGAGATAACTTTTACGAAGTTGTCGTTCAAAGAAATACCGGCTTTTGCATCAAAGATGGATGTTCTGCTGTCGCCGATGAAGTCGGTAGATACAACTTCATCTTCGGTATATCCTAAGATACCCTTCAAGGAACCTTCGGAGGCTTCCTTCATAGCGGCTTTAATTTCTTCGTAGGTAGCCGGTTTTTCCAGTCTGCAGGTCAAGTCAACAACGGATACGTCAGCAACGGGAACACGGAAGGACATACCGGTTAATTTGCCGTTCAATTCGGGAATAACCAAGCCAACGGCTTTAGCGGCACCTGTAGAAGAAGGAATAATGTTAACGGCACATGCTCTTCCTTCTCTCCATCTTTTCTTCGAAGGTCCGTCTACCGATTTTTGAGTAGCGGTATACGCGTGAACCGTGGTCATCAAGCCTTCAACAATACCCCAATTGTCGTGCAGAACTTTTGCTACGGGAGCAAGGCAGTTCGTTGTGCAGGATGCGTTGGAAACGACTTTCATATCCGGGGTGTATTTGTCATGGTTTACACCCATAACAAAGGTCGGTGTAACCTTATCTCCTGCCGGAGCGGTGATAACGACCTTCTTTGCACCGCCTTTAAAGTGAGCAGAAGCGGCTTCCGTAGTGATGAAAACGCCGGTTGCTTCCGCAACGTATTCCGCACCGCATTCGGACCAAGGAATATCGGCGGGTTCCTTGCATTCATACTTGTAGATTTCTTTTCCGTTTACAACGAATTTGCCGTCTCTGACTTCAATGTCTCCTTTAAACTGTCCGTGAACGGAATCATATTTTAACATATAAGCCATATAATCCAGATCAATAAAAGGATCATTGACGCCCACAACTTCGATGTCGTCTCTTTGCATGCAAGCTCTGAACACTAAACGTCCAATTCTTCCAAATCCGTTAATTCCAATTTTTACAGCCATGTTCAATACCTCCTATGTAAAGTACTAGCTAATATTGTATACAAATTTGCTCAATTGATACACTGGTTTTGCATAAAAATCCGCTTAATATCGGATTATGCCATATGTATTTTATACCAACAGCGAAAGATTTTCAATGATTTTTGTTGTTTTTATAACAAAGATCTATTGAATTACGTACTTCAGCAGAACAAAGGATCTCGGTTTGCTCATGGATATTTCCAAACCTTCTTGATTATAGGAAAACTTCGCATCGCCGTCACTGCACAATTCTTCAAAGCATAAAGTCGCATCGCCGATTCCGTGAAGAGCATATCGGAAGCAATCCTCCTTGCTGTTTTCTCTGAATAGCAAAAGGTATCCCGAATCCTCCAATACACACTGGAATCCCGTCCATGAATAACCGTCGGGACGATTCCCGATAGGAAGGATCACCCCTTTATCCAAATCCTTTCGTATGCTCTTATGGATTTCCAACATTTTGTTATACGTGCTCACGGTTTCTTCTTTTAAGCCGGAGCTTTCAAACCAACCTAAAGGATTGGCAAACATGGTTACGGCGAAAATATATTCCGCGGAATAGCTCCAAGGTGCCAATTCCGTTACGTCCTCATACTTATCTTTATTCAAGAGGGGGTTTACGTACTCGATTTGCAGGAATTGAGGAGGAACGGTAAAAGACAAATTCCATAAGTTTCTTAGAGTACTGTGGGGGAAATAGGATTTGAAGGCGGTATAGCGGTTTTCCAAGAAAATACCGCCGTACTCGAGAAACATAAAGTAGCCGCCCCGGGCATCCGCCGTCACATCCAAGTTAAAGGTAATTTCACCGCCGCTTTTTTCTCTTAAAATGCGCATCATTTCTTCAAAGTTTTCTTCCGCTTCCTTGCTTCGGTTTTGGAAAGCGTCCAGCTTGAAGCATTTGATGTCATATTCCTTATACATCCTGAAAAGAATTTCCGCCGCTTCCTCCACGTTTCGGTACAGCCGATTGCGGTCGGGAGCAAACCATAAGCAAAGCTCCACTCCTTTTTCTTTCGCTCTTTGGGCTACGTTTTTGAAGCCTTCCGGGAACTTGGATTCGTCAATGGACCAGTATTCGGAAAAATCGAAGGCTTCGTTCCAAACCACCCGCACCAGTCGAGATCCTTTTTGCCATCCGTCGTCAATTTGGTATTGCTCGGCGCCGATACGTGCGGCGGCATCAATTTCATCCAAGATAAACTTTTCGCTTACATGCTCGTAGAAGGTGCGGTCTCCCCAAGGATTGATCATAGTGTAATATTTTCGTTTTCCTCCTTGGGAAAAACGGGTTTTAAGGTATTCATGGATTTTCATGTACCCTATGCTCGGATCGGTGTTAAAAACGCCTACAACGGCGGAATAGGTTTTTTGGTACCGATCGTCCCGGATTTCCACGGGCATGATGCCCCAGCTTAAAACGTCAATCCCGCAGTCATCAAAATGAAAGCTTCCCTTTGTTTCCGGACGCTCATCCATGGTGGCGGGGGCTTCCTTGATGATATAAAAGCCTTGCTTGTCCTTCTCACGAAAGCTTAAGAGGACATTTCCGGGGACAAATCCTTCTTGGGCATTTAATACTTCGATTAACTCGGTTTTCCGGTCGGTGCGTGTCCAATAGTTGTAAACGGTTGTGTCATATTCTTTATATTCCACACCGATACGTTCGATCCAATTGTATCGAGCGTCAAACAAGACTTCGCCGTAAGGCATGTTATGGCTTTTCACCCGACAATAGGTACGAATGGCGGAGGTGCCTTCGTACAACACGGCACAGCGTTCTATAGATACGCCATGGAAAGGATCTTCCAAATGGAAGCAAACCTCCATTCGAGCCGAAGTGTAGAAATCCGCAGGATATTCTTTTTTTACTACATCCTTCAGCCGAAAATGATAAGGATTGTCTTTTACCATTTTCCTGTTGTAAGTCAATCCTTCATAACCGAATTCATTTTCAAAGGGCTCTTTTACGACATATTCGCATCCTGTGGTCTTATCCAATAAGGAAACGGTATGAAGGAATTTACCGTCATAAACCCAGGTCCGTTCGATAAAAGAATTCCCTAACCGATATCGATTTTGATCTTCTACAAAATAAGTATTCATGCCCCCATTATATCGAATGGCATATTTATTGACAAGATAAAACCGCCTGCAGTTTAACACTACAGGCGGTTTTTGTCTTTTTACCCTTAAGCTTATCGAAGCGTGAATTTTTCACCGGGATCGTAATCCTTAAAGTCCGGATTGTTGTAAATTTCGTCGACCAATGTCTTTAATCCGGCGTCATAGAGCCTGTCAATATATTCGCTCCATTCCGTGTTAAAGTCCGCTATTTGCCCGTTTAAAGCCCGATTTTTAAAGTCGTTGACTACGGTATTGATTTCACTGTTCAATTCGTTGTTCAGCTCGTTAAATTGCTTCCAAAGGTCGGTTCCCATGTAAACTTCGGAGCGATACTTTTTCGGATTCAAGGCATACTTTTCGAACAGGTCGTTTGCATGCATATATGCCATGTAGGACCAGTAGCCGTGCTCCGTTGCGTTTCGGATTTGGCCTTCGATGGCGGAAGGATAAACGAATAGTGAATATACGTTGGTTTGACCTCGATATTCCTCGGGCAGCTCTGCCGTCGGTGTGGCAATCATGTTGCTGATATACGGTTCTCCCGCCCATTTCCAGTGTATTCCTTCGATACCGTATTTGTATCTGTTATAATTATCTTGGCTGCTGAAGACTGTATACTGCATCATTTGAAGAATTCTCTTCAGTTTTCCGTCATCCACCTGTTGTCCTACCATATTCACTCTCCATTTGCCTTCGCCGAAGGGGTCGATGTTGTAAGTCATATCCACCAATTTGCCGTCCGGTCCTCTAAACATGGGACCTATCACGAAACGCGCATCCTCGTCGGTGGTAAGCAGGATGTTTTGCGGAGGATAAACGCGGTAGGTATCGCTGTTCAAAGAAAGATAGCCGCCTCCGTTTACTTGTATGATGCCTACCTTGTTGGTAGCGGATATGGCTTGGTATTCCGCCGTCCACGTTTCTTGGCCGGGAAGTCTTCTCATGTATCCTTTGTTCAGCATTTCCGATACCCAAGCCAAATAATCGCGGTAAGGCGTGTACGCATATTTCGGCACCACATCTTTTGTCGTGGGATCCAAGTACAAATAGTTAAGGTCATGAACAAATCCGAAAAGACCTTCTTGGGTCATGTTGGTCCATGCCGATTCGGGAAGATACATCATGCCGTAGGTATCGTCCTCCCCGTTTCCGTCCGGATCGTCTTCGGTAAATGCTCTCATTATCTCTTTCATATCATCGAAAGAAAAGTTGCCTTCGGTAAAATAGATGTTGTCGTTATATTTTTCATAGCCTTCCACGGTCATTTTAACCGGTACCATTTTATCTTCGTCAAGTTCAAATCCCACCGCCTGTAGCCAATCCAAATTGATGCAGGTAGCGTCATAAAAATATTGGCATCCTGAGATATTGACCGTCGTAATGCCCAAGTATTCGTCCGTTGTATTCGGAACCAGATTGTAGCTTAATCCGATGGGAATGCTGCTGATCAGTTCATAATAGCCGGGCAAATAATCTTGAAACATCTTGACGTTAATGGACCGTATGAGATTTTCTTTGTACATGTCCACAGGCTCTCGGGGAGCTCCCGGCATGTAAAAGAAGTCCGGAATGTCGCCGGCTGCAACCAACGCCGCCATGCCTTCCGTATCTCTTGAATCCATAGCCCAGCACTGCAAATCCACATTAAACTTTTCTTCCAGCTCCACTTCATCCCAGCGTCCGTCACGGTAATCCGCATTTAATTGGGTTAACCATGTGATTTCGTAGAATTGTTCAAAGGGATTTGCTTCGGTCGTTGTTCCGGTTCCTGTACCCGTGGTACCGGTCGTCGTTTTCGGGTCTTCCTCTCCCCTTCTGCAAGCACCGAAAGCCAAAACAACCGCAACCGCCAAAAAAATACATATGAGTTTCTTCATATCCTCTCCACTCCTTGATTTTTTCGTTCCATCGGTTATGCAAAGACATAAGCCGGAGGAATGACATAATGAATATACACTTTGTCCATTTATATTCCGGGACAACTTGTTTTAGAACAAGGAGGAAAGGTAAATATGTAGAGAAAGACCGCCTGTACGGCGGCGATACCGGCGGTTTTTAGGCACAAAAAAGGGCTGTCCTTTTACGGACAGCCTCGGTATATAACCATCATTATCTGAGTGTAAACTTTTCACCCGGATCGTAGAATTCGAATTCGGGATTGTTGTAGTACTTGTCGATCATGGTCTGCAATCCGTTAGCATACAATTGATCGATGTACTGTTGCCATTCTTGGTTGAAGTTGGAGATCTGGCCGTTCAATGCACGGTTCTTGAAGTCGTTGATGATAGGATTCAATTGCGTATTGGTTTCAGCTCTATCTTCAGAGAATTGTCTCCACAGCTCTGTTCCCATATACGTTTCGGATGTGTACTTCACAGGATTCAAAGCATACTTTTCAAACAATCCGTTTGCATGCATGTAAGCCATGTAAGACCAGTATCCGTACTTCGTTGCGTTTTCGATTTGCTGCTTAATGGTAGGAGGATAATACCACAAATCGAATACGTTGTAGGTTTGTTGTCTGTATTCTTCGGGAAGGTCATTCAAAGGAGTTGCCAATCTTGCACTGACATAAGGCTCTCCTGCCCATTTCCAGTGAATTCCTTCAATACCATATTTGAATTTGATCCAGTTGTCTTCGTTGCTGAATGTGGTGTACTGCAGGATTCTGCAGATTCTTTCCATCTTCGCATCGTCGACCTGAGCACCGAACATTTGCACTCTGTAGGTTCCTACGCCGTAGGGGTCGATATTGTAGGTCATATCAACCAAAATGCCTTCAGGACCTCTGAACATCGGACCAATGACAAAGCGTGCATCTTCATCGGTGGCAAGCAAGATGTTTTGAGGAGGATATACTCTGTAGGTATCGCTGTTCAAAGACAAGTATCCGCCTCCGTTAACACCGTAAATACCGTATTTATTGGTAGAGGACAGAGCTTGGTATTCGGCAGTCCATGCTTCTTTACCGGGAAGCTTTTGCATGTAACCTTTGGTCAGCATTTCCGATACCCATGCTAAGTAGTCTCTGTACGGTGTGTAAGCGTACTTCGGAACGATATTGCCGGTAACGGGGTCTTTGTACAGGTAGTTCAGGTCATGAACAAATCCGAACAAACCTTCTTGGGTCATATTTGTCCATGCCGTTTCAGTTAAGTATAAGAATCCGTAAGTGTCGTCAACGCCGTTTCCGTCCGGATCGTCTTCGGTGAACTTCCTCATGATGTCGTTCAGTTCTTCGAATGTGAAGTTACCTTCCGTGAAGAAGATGTTGTCGTTGTACTTTTCATAACCTTCGACGGTCATCTTAACCGGTACTAAAGACCCTTCGGGGAAGCTGTATCCGACGGCTTCCAACCAATCCAAATTGATGCAGGTTGCATCATAGAAGTATTGGCATCCGGATATGTTGATGTGGGTAAATCCGAGATATTCGTCGGTTTTTCCCGGTACAAGGTTATACTTGAAGCCTACAGGAATCTTTTCCATGGCTTCTACAAAGCCCGGTACCCAATCTTTCATTTGTTGAAGAGTAATGGAGCGGATGACTCCTTCTTCGTATAAGCCTAACGGATCTCTAGGAGCTCCGGGCATAAAGAAGAAATCGGGAATGTCGCCTGCTGCTACCAATGCGGCCATTCTTTCGGTATTTCTACCGTCTTCAGGCCATACAACAAGGTCAACATTGAACAATTCTTCCAGTTCCTTCTCATCCCATCTGCCTTCCCTGTAGTCGGCATTGAGCTGAGTTAACCAGGTAATTTCGAAAAACTCTTCAAACGGATTTTCTTCTACCGTTGTAGTTCCCGTAGTACCGTCACCCTTTGGCTCTTTCTCGCCTTTTGTGCATGCTGCAAACGACAGCAAGATAGCCAAAACCAATAAAAGACTTAAATACTTTTTCATGTCACGCCTCCTTCATATATATATACTAATGAGGATTATAGCATAAATTATATATTAATGTCCAGATTATGAGAATACAATTTAACGATTTAACGTAAATAATAAAAGAA